>JAJFMK010000062.1 GCA_021772215.1 Chlamydiota bacterium
CGGCGAATACGATTGCCTGGTTCCGGGCTCCGGCGGCAAGGACAGCTTCTACGCCGCCCATGTCCTGAAATATGAGTACGGCATGCACCCGCTGACGGTGACCTGGGCGCCTCACGTTTATACGTCCTGGGGGTGGGATAATTTCCAGCGCTGGATTCATGCGGGTTTCGACAACCAGTTGTTTACACCGAACGGCCGTGTTCACCGGCTGTTGACTCGCCTGGCCATGGATAAACTGCTGCATCCGTTCCAGGCTTTCATTCTGGGCCAGAAGAATCTCGCCCCGAAGATGTCGATTCTGCATAAGCTGCCGTTGGTTTTTTACGGTGAAAACGAGGCCGAATACGGCAACCCGCGCTCTGAGACGAATTCCGCCGTTCGCGATTCTTCGATTTTCTCGGCCGCCGACACAACCGGAATCAGCCTGGGCGGCGTCACTACCGAGGAACTGATCGCGGACTTCGGCCTGACGAAAAACGATCTCGACGCCTACCTGCCGGCCGACTCCGGTAAGCTGGCGGCCGCCGGCACCGAAATCCACTACCTCGGATATTACCTGAAGTGGCATCCACAAAGCTGCTACTACTATTCTCAGAAGCATGGCGGATTTCAGCCGTCACCGGAACGCACCCCAGGCACTTATAGCAAATACAACAGTATCGACGACCGCATCGACGATTTCCACTATTACACCACCTACATCAAATTCGGCATCGGCCGCGCCACTTACGACGCGGCCCAGGAAATTCGCTCCGATGACATCACCCGCGACGAAGGCGTCGCCCTGATCAGGCGTTACGACGGCGAATTTCCGGAGCGCTTCTTCACCGATATTCTCGATTATCTGAGCATCGGCGAGGGGGAGTTTCCGGTCGCCTCGAAGATGTTCGAGCAACCGGTCATGGACCGTGAATATTTCGAGCGGCTGATCGATCAATACCGTTCGCCGCATCTATGGAAATACGAAAACGGCGACTGGTCGCTTCGCCGTACAATACAGGAGCGTTAAATGAGCACCGAAGACGTTCGTCTCGCAGACGAAGCTATTTACTTGGACGAGGACCGCTACCAAAAGCCGAAAGAGGTTTTTCGTCTTCTCGGCGATATGATCGAATCCGAGGCGCGAAACGCGCCCTGCCGCGTTCTCGACATCGGCTGCGCCACCGGCGAGTTGATCTATTATCTTTCCACCAGATTTCCGACGTTCGAGTTCGTCGGCATCGATGTTGTCGAGACGCTCATTGATCGAGCGCGCCGGCAGATGCCAGAAGCGACGTTCATGGCCGGTTCAATTTTGGATGAGACACTATTCACCGAACGGGCCTACGACATAGTTATCTGCAACGGCGTCCTCGGGATTTTTGACGATATCGATATCCCGGTTGGCAACCTTCTTTCTGGCTTGCGAGACACCGGAACGCTCTACATTTCTAATCCTTTCAACGATAATCCGATTGACGTCCGGACGCTCTATCGTCCGTCGGATGACAACGCCGGCCCGTGGCAAAGAGGCTGGAACATTCATTCGAAATCAACACTCGAGCGATTTCTCGAAGCGCACCAACACAAACTGAGCTGGAAGTGGGAACCCTTCAAAATGCCCTACGCGCTGGAGAAGAAAAAAGACCCGATGCGAGCATGGACAATTTCCACTGAAAAGGATCCGCACCAGCGAATCAATGGAGCGTGTCAGCTTTTGAAAGTCAGCACCATCCAAATCCGCTTCGACGAAATTGTCTCCTGAGCGGTCGTGGCGAGTCTTCGGCTGATCGCACGCCTTGATGTCAAGGCACCGCACTTGATCAAAGGCGTTCATCTGGAGGGTCTCCGCAAGGTCGGCGATCCACAGCTGTTCGCCCGGCGTTACTATGAACAAGGCATTGATGAAATTATCTACATCGACGCCGTCGCCAGCCTGTATGAACGGAATACCATCGTCGATCTCGTCACCGACACTGCGGAGAACGTCTTCATACCAATTACCGCGGGCGGCGGCGTGCGTTCCATCGAAGATGCGCGGACTCTTTTGCGTGCCGGTGCCGATAAGGTCGTAATCAATACGGCCGCCATTCATTGCCCCAAACTGGTTACCGAATTGGCCAAGGAATTCGGATCACAATGTGTCGTCCTATCGGTCCAGGCGAAACGTCAAATCAATCATTGGGAAGCCTATTGCGACCAAGGGCGGGAGCATACTGGCCGTGATGCCATCGAGTGGGCGCGTCAGGGACAAGATCTAGGGGCCGGAGAAGTTCTCGTGACCTCGATTGACCGCGAAGGAACCTGCGCTGGGTTTGACATCCCGCTCTGCCGCGCGATCACTGAAGCCGTCGATATTCCGGTTATCGTCAGCGGCGGCATGGGCCGGCCAGAAGATCTGATTGCGGTGGTTCGGAACGCCGGTGCCAGCGCGGCGGCGATGGCCCATGTGCTGCACTACGACGAGCTCGGGCTGGCCGATATTCGCGCAGCGGCATCGGCCGCCGGTTTGTCTGTACGGACCCCGTGAGCGTGAGCGCCGGCGTCACCGTTGTCGATTACGGCAGCGGAAATTTACTCAGCGTATCGCGCGGATTAGACCATTGCGGTGGCGCGATCGAGGTTACCGATGACCCGAAGCGTGTTGCCGCGGCCGAACGCTTGGTGCTTCCTGGAGTCGGTGCCTTCGGCAAGGCCGCCGAACATCTCCGCCGTCTCGGATTGGCCGATGCGATCATCGGGTTTTCACGGTCCGAACGACCATTCTTAGGAATCTGCGTCGGCATGCAGTTGATGCTGGATCACGGTGAGGAATTCGGCCGGCACGACGGACTCGGTCTGATCCCCGGCCGGGTGACGGCGATCCCCGCGACTACCGCGAGCGGCGCGCCGCACCCGGTGCCGCATATCGGCTGGAGTCCACTTCAGCCGGGCCGCGCCGATTGGGCCAATACCGTGCTTCACAACACGGGAAAGGAGGACAGCCTCTACTTCGTCCATTCCTTCATGGCGGTGCCAGACGATCCGGCGCATGTCCTCGCCACCTGCGATTACAACGGCCGCTCAATCACCGCCGCCATCACACGAGGGAACGCCATCGGTTGCCAGTTTCATCCGGAAAAAAGTGGTCCGGTCGGCCTCACCATATTGCAGCGCTTTCTGGAGCGCCAATAAGAATGCCCAACCTTGCACAACAGACGACCAATGAGCCGCACGATATGATTATGGAAACGCCGCGTTGCCTATCCCCCGGCGATTTGCCGTCGCATATCAAACCGCGATACCGAGCGTTCGCTCTGGTCGCCACGTCAGCGCAGGTCGATTGCCTCGAGCCGATGGATGAGGAAATTCTGATTGTCTGCTGCAATTGGTTGATGTGGCAACAATTGAGCGCCGAAGGCCGCCACGCCGTATACTTTGAATTGGGGACGCTCGATTGGAGCGAGCCGGATTCGCTGGATATCGACCTGTTCCACCGCGCCAATGACTGGTTGCTTGACCTGGCCGGCCGCGATCCAACGGTTTTTCACGATGTTTCCATCGGCCGGACATTCGGCGCTGAAATTTCGTTGGCTTCGGTAATCTATTATCGCATTGAGCGTTCGCTGCGTCCCCTGATTAAGCGCTTCTGTCCGAACGAAATTTTGTTTTACGACTTCAAGTACGACTTCAACATCTTCAACGCGAAAACCAGAAGATTGATCATTCGGACGCTGGCCGAGGAGTGCGGCATTCGGTTTGTGGACTGCGCCGAGAAAATGCGAAACGACCGCAACGCCGACGAAGAGGGTTATGTGCCGAAACAACACGGGCGTTTTGCATCACTGCTACTGGCCACCTATTCGTGGGGCCTGGAATCGATAACCCGGTTGCGTTGCATATTTTCGCGGCCCGACCGGCGCGTGCTACTGTTGATCGTCTCCAATAGTGCTGCGCCTCTGGCCCGGGATTTCATCGGCGGCCGATTTACTCCGATCTTTCTCGGTCGGACTATTCCTAAGAACTTTAGTCTTCTTTGGCGCTGTCTCCGCGAAGGCGTTTTGCTCGTCCGGCCGAGATTGGTTTCGTTATCAAAGAACGACCGATTGCGGTTGCGCGAGATTACTGGATCCCTCGAGCCGATACTGTCGGAGCCGGCGGAGGGCGTTCTCGGTTTTGTTCGGGCATTTATCCGTCATCAATTTCTTGAAACAGGGCAGTTGGAGCGGCGCGCGCAGGAGATCATTATGGAGGCGGGTTTGCTTGACCGCTACCGACCACGGCGCCTCGTCGTCGATGGTGTTCGCAATTCGCGACATTTGATCAACACTGAACTGGCGCGCCCACGGGGCATCGCCGTCGATTATATCTGGCACAGTCCATTGACACCGCAGGCCCAGCAATTCGGTGCCATTGGCGGCGACCCTCGGCAACCAGTGTTTGTCGATCGTTGTTTGAGTTGGGGAGACGTCAACAACGCGTGGCTCGACCGCGTTGATGCAAAACAACCGCGTGAGCGGGTTGGTTGCCCGATCGCTGCCCACTATCATCGGCATGACAAAACCGCCGCGAGCCCGTCCGCCGAGGCGAAAAGCTGCGGTGACACGAATGTGCTTTTGCTGCTCTACACCCTTCCCGTACTCGACATGAGTGGCCTCCAAAGCAACATGTACGCGACGTTTGTTAACTGCGTACGAATGCTGAAACGGCTCGGTTATATAAACATCGCCTTCAAGATGCACCCGGCGCCAGGCCGTTGGAAAAAGCGCGATATTGAAGAGATCGCGCGTTATTTCGAAATAGAGTGTGAAATTTGGAAAAGCGAGCCCATTTCGGAATGTCTGGACTGGGCTGATATCGTTATCGGCCCCATGCAAACCGGCGCTTTCTTCGAGGCGCTGGCCGCCGGCAAGCCCTATCATGCGCTGCTGATTCCGCCCTTTAGCCACGATCCGACGTTTTATGCCGACTATCCCTATCACCAATCGATCGACGATCTCGCGAAGGCTCTTGAAACGTCGCCACCGGCGGCGGCCGCTAAAAAACTCCTCAACGGCGTCTATGGCGTCGATGAGTTCGCCTCGACGACCCGGCGTTTTTGGCAGGTTTTCGAGGATGATTTCCAGTGAACGCCCCTATAACTCTTAATTTTATACGGATCGATATGGAAAAAACCTTCGTCAAAGATCATTTCGACGCGAACGCTGAAACTTGGCTGGCGGAAAACTATGACGGCGACGCCTACGTTTACTCGACGCCGCGCAACCGCATTCGGGTGGTCCTC
>JAJFMK010000063.1 GCA_021772215.1 Chlamydiota bacterium
CTTTTCTCCTTCGCAGCGTAATCCTATTGTATTAGAAAAGTTGATTACTATTTATTCAGCTTCAAAAGCTCTTTTCAGATCCTTTTCAATTTTAATCCCATTACTTTCATGATCCGTGACCTTTAAGTCGGGGAAATTTTCAGCAATAAGCCTGGTTATGATTTTTTTAAATTTGTGAAAGCTTCCATACTTCTCCAACCCTCTTCCCAGAATGAGTGCAAATGGAGGTTTCTCTTCAGTTATGGTCAAAAGAATTCCGGCAAACGAAAGCTTTCGAGCATCGATCACTGCATTATCTCCAATTTTCGGCCTGTGTGTCATTTTTTTTCTGCTTTTAAATAACCTAACAGCCTCTCTCCTGTCGTCACTATTTTCACTAAAATATAAAGCATCTAGATAGCTGTTGAAGATAGCTGGATTAATAATTCGTTTATTTTTAGCTTCATTGTATGCCTCTTTAACACCTTGCAGATTTAGCATTTTCATTCCTGTTAAAAGGCTTCCAGTATAGGCCCCTCTGCTAGCAATACCTCTATCTTTAGCCTCTCCAAAGGTTTGCGTAACCCAGTTTGTCATGTTGAGTGCATTTGCTGCATGAATAAAGCTTTCGTAGATAATGGGATTTTCTGATGGTTTGTGATAATAAAAAGCATCACAGGACTCTCGATCCTGCGCAAAAGTTGCAGCGAAAACAATAAAGTGACCGTGAAGAGAAATACTACCCAATCCATTTGCTTTTGCCTCTTCATAAACTTCTTTAAGACGAGAAAAATCGCCAGATACGGCAATTGCAGCCATAAAACTTTCGTAAAGTCGAGTTGAAACGAATTTTTTATCCTTTGCTTCCTTAAAAGCTCTATCTGCTTCACTAAATTTCCCATGCTCCACAATCCTAATAAAGGATTCATAAGACTTAGCATTCGCAAGGTTTTCATTTCGTAAATTATTAAACACCTCTTCAGCTGCAGAGAAGAGACCTATTTCTCCCATGGTGAGAATAAATTGGTTATGGACAGCTACTGTTGCTCGTTTGCGATTTTTGGCTTCATCAAAAAGCAAAATAGCCTTTTGATATTCTCCAACCCGTCCGGCGGCATCAATCAAAAGTGAATATGTTTCTGGTGTCCATTTTTTTAATTTTAGATAAATAGCATAGGCTTCATCAAATTTATTTACGTAGCTTGCACAGTTTATAAGTCTGTTATCAGTCTCATGATTTCGCAGATGCTCTGCATTGCTGACAGCATTTTTGGCACAGTCAAAATCATCTGCCATTGTACACACATAAACAAAATGGTTTAGCAATTTGGCGGATGGGGCCGTTCTCATCGTTTCCTTGAAAACTTCTTTAGCTTCTTCAAATACTTCATTTGCTCGGTCATACTCACCGGCATGACCACAAGCCCAAATAAAACTTCCGAAGGTAAGCATGTCAGCTGCATTGATTCTCTTTGCTTTTTCAAAGGCAGCTTCAGCAAGGGGAAATTGCCCTGCATACGTTGCAGCGTTGATAAAGCTATTGAAAACGGTAGCTTCGATGCATTCGTTATCTTGAGATTTCTTATAGGCATCTTTTACAAAGTTAAAATACCCCGCACGGTGAGCAGCAGCAATAAAAGCACTGTATATTTTGGCATCTGCTGGATATTTATCTATAGCCTCAACATAGATTTTCCTCACAATATCAAATCGTCCTGCCCTGTCAGCAGCTTTAATGAAGCTTATGTAAGTCACTACATCTATTAGCTTTCGTTTTTTAGCTGTTTCAAATGTAGCTTGAACATGAGAAAATTTCCCTGCATGATCGGCTGCAGTAATGAAACTTGATAACGTTATAGTGCTTACCAGCTTCCTTGCCTCAGCTTCTAAAAAGGCCTTTTTAACAAGGTCATAACGCCCCGCTCTGTCAGCTGCCTTGATAAAGGTGCTGAACGTTACAGCACTTACTTTGTTTTCTTTTATTGCAGCTTCATAAGTTCTTTCGACAAAGTCAAAACGTCCTTCATTGTCAGCAGCTTTCATATAGATGCAATAGGTCATTGCATCCGCTTTCTTTGTACTGTGCGCTTCTAAATAGGCTCCGGTAGCAAGTTGGAATTCATTATTATTGTCAGCAGCTTTGATGAAACTGTTGAAAACAGTAGCTTCAGTGTATCCGCTAGCTATGGCATCTTTATAGGTAGCATGTGCCAGCTTAAAGTCCCCTCTATCATCAGCTGCGGCGATAAAGCATGAGTATGTCTCAGAGTTTGCATACCCATCTTTTTTTGCTTCATCAAAAATCTTTTGTGCCAACTCCCACTTTTTTGCTTTGCTAGCTGCAGTGATGTAGCTGGTATACGTTGTAGAATCAAATAGTTTTCTATCTTTAGCCTCGTTAAAGGCCTGCTGCACAAGGGGAAACTTCTTTGCATTGCTAGCAGCGGTGATATAGCTATTATATGTCGTAGTATCAGCGATTTCTTTAGCTTCATCAAAGGCTATTTGTACACTGTCGAATTCGTTTGAGTTGTCAGCGGCTTTGTTAAAAGAGTTGTATGTCACGATATTAGCAAAATTGTTTTTCTTCGCTTCTTTAAAGGCCATTAACACAGCTTTGAAATTCCTTGCATTGCCGGCGGCTTTGATAAAGCTGTTACATGTCACAACATCCTTTTTAGCTCTATTATAGGCTTCTTCTGCATGTTCGAATGAGCCTGCATTGTCCGCAGCTTCGATGAAATAATTGTGTGTTACAGTGTTAGCTTCTCCATCCTCTACAGCTTCATTATAGATCGCTACTGCCAGATCAAATTTTCCAGCTCCTGCAGCTTCTTTGATGAAACGATTGTATGTGTCACAATTTACTTTTTTTTGCCTCTTTGCCTCTCTAAAAGTGGTTCTTGCGTAGTCAAACTCTCCTGTTTTGACTGCTGCTATGATTAAGTTTGCATAGGCGATAACGCTTACCCGCCTATGCGCTATAGCAAGAAGGAAAGCTCTTTTTGCAAGATCCAATCTTTTTGCATTGCCAGCTGCAGAAATGTAGGCTGAATAGGTAGACTCATCTGCTATTCCCGTATCTATTGCTTCTTTAAAGAATTTATCTGCTTCTGCAAATTTTTGTGCCAGGAATGCAGCTTTAATCATATTACTGTATGTTACGACATTTGTCTTCCCTTGCATAAAGGCGATTAGAAAAGCTTCATTTGCAAGGCCAAATTCTGTTGCATTTCCAGCGGCGTCAATAAAGGTTGCATGGACCACAACATTTGTTCTGTCCCAGTCTTTTGCGTCTTGATAGCCCTCTTTTACGCTTATGAAATCTCCCGCGTTGTCGGCGGCCTTAATAAAGCTTGCAAAGACCTCATAACTCACTTTATTCATAGCTTTGGCTTTTGCATAAGCCTCTTTTGCAAGCTGAAATTTTTTCGCATCATCAGCCGCTTTAATGAAACTTGAGTAGGTTACAGCATCTGCTCGTTCGCTATCTACAAGGCTTGTATAAGCGAATTGTGCCTCTTTAAAGCAGTTGGCCTTTCCCGCCTCTGAAATGAACTGATTATGCAGGTAAATCCCTCGATCCAACCTAAGTCTTTGAGCTTCCAAAAACGCCTGTCTTTTTTCATTAAATGTAAGAAAATCCCCTTTAAGGGCAGTAGAATAAACAAATCTGCCCAAGCATCTTGGAGGAGCTTTTTCAAAAATCAATCGTTGAGTGTATTTTTCGTCTTCTGAAGTTGCCTCAGTTGAAAGCAGGATGTTTATAATGTCTTCAGATCGACTACAGTTTGGCAGGCGATCTTTAATTTCGTTAAAAACGTCACTGAATGATCGTTTTTTAGCTTTATCGCGAAACTCCCTTGTTGGCTGAAGAGGTATAGACGGCGATCGATGTTGATTAAAGAGAAAGTCTACAATTTCTTGAGGTGTAGGATTAGCACTCAAAGTGGCGGCTAAATTTCTACTTGACCTGCCTGTTGAAGAAGCCCCTCCCGCTTGTACTCTGTCATATTCACGCTCCCTGCCCCTGCCTCTATCTCTGTCATAGTCTCTGTCTCTACGTCGATCTCTGTCATAGTCTCGATCTCTGTCATAGTCTCGGTCTCTACGTCGATCTCTGTCATAGCCTCGGTCTCTACGTCGCTCAAAATGAGAAGCAGCAACTTGAGCAACAGCTTGCGTAGCAGGTGGGTGGCTGCTATCTCTTCGGTCTGGAGCTGTCGTTGCTGGAGCTCTCGTTACCAGTTGCTTACCATTTACAGAAGCCATTTTCTACCT
>JAJFMK010000064.1 GCA_021772215.1 Chlamydiota bacterium
CTCATTTTTCCAATGTTCGACATAATCGTGCACACCACCGTAGATATTCGCTGAGTCGCTTGGGTCATTTTGAATGACTATCGGAAGGGTTGTCGCTTGCCAGTTGTAGCGGTTCATCACCTGGTTCACTTCGTACATGCAATTGCGCGAGCGTAGGTAACCTCTACTGACTACAGGGACCACATAGTCCAGTTTGGGATGGCCGATGATCCGCATGAAGCCCTTGATATAGGCGCCGTGGGAGAGATTACTCTCATCTCTGATCACCAAAAAGCCTCTTTTCTCAAATTCAGCTTCAACCTGTTTGGCAAGCTCTTTTTGTCCCCACTGGTACGTAATAAAAACGCTTTGCCTTCCCTCTTCCTTTAAGTCCAATTTTTGCTCAAGCGCCTCGATTCCGGGAGCTCCACCTAGCACCCCTCGAAAGAGATAGGCTAAACCCTCGGGGCTTTGACGAAACTGGTATCCCTCTCGAAGTCTCAGCAACAGATCTTCTTGCGAGCCTAAATGACCAATTGTTCCGTGATCCTGGACAAACCTTTGACAGACTCTTCCTTCGTTCCAGAGGGCAGCGACTTCTCCCCATTTCTCTGATCTTAAACCCACATCGCTACAATGAGACCTACAACCTGGCTCTATACGCATCTTTTATACTCCTTTGCTTCTACCAAAAACGTTGATTATCTGTTTTCAATAGGTTTTCTTATCTCACACACAGCAAGCGCGGTCCTCAAATGATCTGAAAAGCGCCTTCTGGATTTGGTGATAGAATCGTCTTCTTTTTTCAAAATCCATTCCACTGTTCGCTTCGTTCGCGAAATAAACCAATCTGGGAACCTTCTTCTCATTTTTAAATCAGTTCTTTTCCTTTTAGCCCCTATCGGGACTGCCAACGTCCAAGCTCTAACGTCCAACGTTCAGAACTTCCGGGAAAGGGCGAGGCCGTTGCTGTCAACGCCGTCGCGCGAGACGAGGCAGTGGTAGAGGAAGAGACCGTCGACGGAGAAGCCGCCTACACCAGTCTGATAATCACCAACTCTCTCCTGGCATCGGGTGTAGGTCAAAGGATCTCTACCAAACAGCTTTTCACCGCTCCTCGCATGATGCATCAAGATTCCTAACGTGGCATCTAAGAGATGGGGCGGCTCATCGCTTCCTTTAACTAAAGCGCATTGATCCTTATACGACTTACTCCGGCTATTTGGCACGACATCCCGCGTCATCAGCACCCAATGCGGCTCTGTCCCCTTTGATCCATGCTCATCTTTAACCATAACATTATAAGCACGGTATTTCGCCGCATGCCCCCCTCCCTTTGGCTTTTGAATGAGCTCCTCTAAGCTATCCAAAGTCAATGGCTGACCATTTACCTGGCTTGGTACGTAAAAGAGGAGGTGTGTCTCGCGCACCTTCTTATGCGGCCAGTAGTGACAAGGGCTATTCAAGATCTCTTCGATATTAGCAGGGAGGGGAGGTGCAGGGTCTACCTCACCGAAGTACTTCTCCCAGTCGGCAGAGCCGAAGGCCATAGAGGGAACTTCGAGGTTTTTTTGCTGAGAGACTTTTTGGGTTTTCTCGGTTTCGATGGCCTGGATCTGCGTGGTGAGTTTTTCTTTTTGCTCGGCAAGGTGGGTCTCTTTTTCTTGGCGCTGGACCTCTTGCTCTGCAAGGTAAGCCTCTTTTTCAGCTAGGAGCTGTTTTTGTTTCTCGATGTATTCAGCGGCGAGCTTGGCTTTTTCTTGAGAGAGCTTTTCTTGGAGGAGCTTATCGTTTTGACCGTTTAGAGCTTTGATCTCCTCCTCTTTTTGGGTGAGGCGGTGCTCCATCTCCTGTTTGAGGTCCTGTTTCATGGTCTCGTAGGAGCTTAAGGTTTCTTGGACATTCTGCTCCATCTCTTGCATCATCTGTTTGAAGTTGGCTTCTTGGGCTTTGAGCTGGGCCTCTGTGCTTTTCTTTTGTTCGTCGAGGAGGCGGATGAACTCTTCGATCTGGCCACTGGCTTTTTTGAGCTGAGCTCTGTAGGACTCTTTTTCCTCTTCGTTGCGGCGGTGTTGGGCGTATGTTGCCTGGTAATATTTTTCAAGTTCAGGGAGGTCTAGGTGATCGTGTAGGCTTATAGGAAAGTGGATGAGGTTCTCTTTGAGGTGGTTTAGGAGGCCTTCGGCTTGGGTGAAGTGTTGGAACTGGCAGTGGGATTTAAGCTGCGATATCTTCTCACGAAACTCCCGTTCGATAAGGAGGAGGGTGGCGCTGAGGAGTCTTTCGATGGTGACGTGGTCGATGATACTGAGCTCTTGGAGCTGACTTAAGTGATGAGCGGCTTGCTTGTAGTCACTTTTTTGGAGGGCGGCCTGGATCCTCTGGCTGATCTGTTCGGAGATATCGATGAGGGTCTTTGTGTCTTGGTCGGTGAGGACGGTGTTGAAGATGTTTCTAGGTTGTTCGATAGGAGGGAGGGTTGAGAGGGTTTGGAGGAGCTGTGTGCGGGTTTGGGCTCCTACAATTGGGCGATCAAGAGGGTCGTAGATGAAGAGTCTCTCAGAAAGCTCCTGCATGATGGGGAGTTTGCTGTCGGCGACGAACTCCTGGAGGGTTACCAAGTCTTGTTCAAGGGGAACGTTGGTGATGCCGATGAGGAGGGAGGCTTTATGTTGCACTAAGCGATCGGGACTTCCAAAGAGGTCACAGGTGATCTGGAACATCTCCCGAAGGCCGCGGGCGCGGTCGGCGAGGAGGCTATGGTAGTTGATGAGAATAATTGCTTTGACGCTTTTTGCAGCAGCTAAGGTGTTTTTGATGTTGACGGCGTTGGCGATGTTAATCTCGGAGCCTCGGTTATCAAGGAAGCCGGGGCAGTCGCAGAAGGTGTTGCCTGTCCGGTCCGTTTCGACCTGCGGCATGAAGGTCTTGGATTGGTTGGTATGGCCGATCGGCATAACTTCGTCAAGGGGGCCGCCTTGAGCGCAGGGCTTCACGACGATAACGGGGGTAAGTCCTTTTAGTCCGAGCTCTTTGGGCTTCTTTAACTCTAGGGTGCAGCCGGCGAGGCGGTTAGCGAGTGTGCTTTT
>JAJFMK010000065.1 GCA_021772215.1 Chlamydiota bacterium
TCGATGTCGACTCATCGCATCCTGGGGCTGGAGAAGGTCCCAAGGGTTTGGCTGTTCGCCAATTAAAGCGGTACGCGAGTTGGGTTCAAAACGTCGTGAGACAGTTTGGTCCCTATCCTTTGTGGGCGCAGGATACTTGAGAAGAGCTGCTTCTAGTACGAGAGGACCGAAGTGGACAAACCAATGGTGTACCGGTTGTTCTGCCAAGAGCATCGCCGGGTAGCTATGTTTGGAAAGGATAAGCGTTGAAAGCATATAAACGCCAAGCCTCCTTCAAGATAAGGTATCCCTATGAGACCCCATGTAGACCACATGGTAGATAGGCTGGGTGTGGAAGCGCAGCGATGCGTGTAGCTGACCAGTACTAATAGGTCCATTGGCTTGACTATTTTTTTTCTTCTTAGGAAGATAAGATAGAGTAGTAATCCTGCTATTGCAGGTATACATAAATGCCTACGATAGTAGGAAAACTACTCTAGCACAGCAATGTGCATGGTTAAGACTAAGATATGTCGCGTAGATGGCAATCTTCAAGTGTCGAGTATTTTCGAATCTTAGAAGATTACAGATTTTAACAAGATTTTTTTTCTGGTGGACATAGAGTGGGGGACACACCTGATCCCATCCCGAACTCAGCAGTTAAGGCCCACATCGCCGATGGTACTACGCACAAGAGCGTGGGAGAGTAGGTCACTGCCAGATGTTCGAGCCCTTAAAGCTAACGCTTTAAGGGCTCTTTTTTTTTGTCTCAACACATTTTTATACCAGCAGTTAAGGCTCATATAGGAAAGTGATCACCTAATGGCTTGCTTATAGTGGCTTAGGTCTTTGATTAACTTTGCAGGCAATAGTTTCTGGCTATTGTCAAAGAGCTAAATCGAGAAGATGAGTTGCTATGGATGTTAGAGATTGATGAAGAAGGAGAGGGCTACAAGAGTGTGAGGCTTAAGCCACTGTCAGGCTTCTAAGCTTTTAGAGATAACCCACTAAAGGGTCTTTTTTTTCAACGCGCTTTTAGCTTAATAATTATGGTCTATATCAATAAGTATTACGACCTGTCTGTATGTTAACATGCTAAATATTAGTAGTTTGTTGTATGGTTTTTTTTGTGCAAAAAATAGTGTTACCTTCTCGGTTGACTCACAATTGTTATCCATAATAACCTTTCCTTACCATCAGTAGTGCTCTGTACCAGTGGTAAAGGAGTGTTATCTTAAATCAAATGGAAATGGTGGGATTATGAGTTTGGTTGTTCATGAGGATAGCTGGGCGGATACGAGAGGTACTAGCGATTGTTCTGAAACGCCTGAATTAGCTAAGGCTATAGATGCTCTTGTACAGGGGCGGCTTTTACCGCACTTTGTTGATAGCTTGGGTATTAAGCGAACTATCTCTACTGCAACACAAATTATTTCACTGCTGCAACAGGGGTATTGCCTGAGGCAAGTTAACAACCTGTTTTACTTTTCGCGCGGTCTCTTTGGAGGAGACCCCAATGCCAACGAATTCTCTTCAACAGAGCAGCTCTCAGCTGCCCTAAAAGATAAAGACCTAAGCGATAGCAGACACATTGCAATGCAGAAGCTAGCTATGAATGCTGTTGAGGTTTTTCGAAAAATACCCATTTCATGCAAACCGCACATTGATGAGGCAGTAGCTTTAGTGTTTGCAGATAATGTGCAAATTTCAAAAGCGCTATTAGAGGCATTTGTTGAGAAAATCGAAGGAACCGAAGAGATTAATATAGATATACTTGATGCAATTAGGGTAACACTAGTTAATGCCAGGGTTGGTTCTCTTGATCCTAAGATTCTAAAAAACTTAATTGAAACTGTATTATATCGAACTAGAACCAGCTATGATAGAGATCGGTCTAATTCGAAAGTTACTGTTGCACTCTCTATTATTTCCGATATTTTGGATGTTATAAGTGATTCAAAAGTGATTCGAGTTAAGAGTATTAACACCAGCGATCCGTCGTATGCTTCTTTGGATTTCTTTTGTAAAAGTTCAGATATTCTTACGTCATCACTGGCTGCCTACGCAAAAGAGGCACTAATGAGGATTCCCAGTCAAGAATCAAAGGTAGACAGACTCTTAACTGTAAATGGTTCAATAGAGAACGAGTGGGCTAGCCTTATTAGAAAAATACCTGTAGATAACACCGTTGAAATGGAAGAATTTCATGGGTTTCTAGGACAAAAGATTGATGAAAGTTTCTTGTTTCGTTCAACTCGTTATATTCGATTTCTTTTTCTAAGAAAAGAATACCTTAAGCTAATAAAAGAGTTAGGTTCATTCTCAGATTGTCATCATGCCGAAGAAGTTACTAATATGCTCTTCGTACTACGTCAAGTAGTACTCACTGCCTCAGTAGAGAAGGTCAAGGGATTGGCTGTAGAGCAGATGGTCAGGTTTTTCTTAAACAGTAGTATTTGCGGAGGGAACAAAACCTTAAAGAGAAAAATCTTACAAGAGCTCGTTGTTTGTGCAGAAAATGCGAAAGCGCATCGCCTTGTTATTAAGGCTTTAAGAGAGCTTGAAGGCGAAGTGCAAAAACTTGAAGACACTGACAAACTAGGGAGTATTTTCTTTGCGACTGTTGATTTTTCAATGATTAAGCCAGATGTCAATGGAGCGGATGAACAGCAGTCCATACTTTTGATTGAGGAAGCAAAAAAAATGTGTCAGTCATCTATCCCTGCAAGGATTGAGGAAGCAAAAAACAGAAGATTGAGCGATCCCATATTTAGAAACGGGATTGCCTCTTTTATGCCTCTTTTTGCAAAAGTTGGCCAATCGATCAGAACGATTGATCTAGATGAGGCCATCGCTCAATTTGTTGCTACTGATCAAAAGGCATTTATAATTAGAGGCGAGGCTGGGGTAGGAAAAACAACTCAGTTGCGACATTTAGAAGATCTTTACTGGAATAGATGGAACCCTGAAAGCTCGCCGTCATCACCTATTCCTCTCTGTATTAACATGTCAGTTTCTAACAAATCTCTAGATGAGGCAATTCGTGACGAATTATTAGATAGAGGATTCAAGACGGAAGAGATACCGACGCTAAAGTTTAATCACAATTTTCTTTTCCTTCTTGATGATTGTGGCCCCTCGATTAAAGTAGGTGTTCTTGATTCGTGGAGGGGAAGTAAGGCTATTATCGCATTCTCATCAAAGCATGTATCGGCTAGCTCGAGCGATATTCAGACTGAGGCGACCATTCTACCTTTTTCTAGGAATCAAATCGAAGAGTTGGTTGGAAAATTTTTTCAATCACAGTCGTTACCTGGAACGGCAATTGAGTATACCATCTTAAAAGAATCAATCCCAAATCTTGAAGGGCTGCTTCAAAATCAACTCTTATTGAGAGCGACGGTTGAAGTTCTTTCAGCTTTTGTTGATAAAGATGAAAGTGATCGAAGAGCAGTTCAACTGCTCCTTGTTGATATTCTCGATTCCTTTACTCGAAATTGGTTTGAGCGACAAATATTTCGACTCCAATCAACGAAAGAGATTGATTTCAGCTCTGATGTTGAAAGCCTTTTAGCCCTTTTTGTAGCGGATTTGGCTTATACAATGGAGCAAAATGAGGTGACTTCATTTCCTGCGGACTTGTCAAATGAAAGAGCTGGAGGTTCAGAAAGCTTGTGGAACAGATTTATTGCTCCTAAGAATCTTCATATTCTTCAGAGCATTCCCATCCGTCGTAGAGATGATAGCTCATATGAATTTCTTAGCCCCATTCTTCAAAAATATTTTTGCGCACGTGCAATATTACCGTTAAAATGGGATAGTGGAAAGCCACTAGTTGATGTGGAGAAATTAAATAATTTGGATCTTACAAAAAAACCAGAAATTATTGATCTTCTTGCTGAAATTGTTTTGAGAAAAGAGGCTCTAAAGGAAAATCTGTTTCAGGTTATTTATCGCACAAAAGAAGATGATAGCTATGCCACCGCTGCAGCGAATGCGATTACAATTTTAAATGCCGCTCGCATAAACCTAAGTGGTCGTGACTTTAAGGGGGTGCATATTCCAGGAGCAGATCTCTCCTATGCCTTTATTACCAATGTAGACTTCACGGGTTCTAACCTTGAAGGAGTCTTTTTTGTGGACACAAACTTAAGTCACACAGTGCTCTGCAAGGCCCGGCTTGCTGGTATCCAATTAGACCCACCTCTTGTATCAGGTTCAGGCCAAGTCTCAAACAGTGCAGTTCCTTATGCCATAGCCAAATCTCAAAAACGAATTCAGAATAATTTTGAAAAAAAAATTGTTACAGGTGGTAATGTTGCTATTACAGTTGACAGTGCTGGACAACTACGTTGCTGGAATAGTAGGACAGGTTTGCTCTATCCTCCGTTTCGTGGACACCAAAGAAGGGTTACTAGCTTGGCGATCTCTTCAGATGAAAGATACGCGGTTTCGGGTGATGGATCAGGTCAAGTTTTCTGTTGGAATTGTCAAACTGGTGAGAGGCAGAGTAGTTTTTCTAAAAGAGAAAGAATAACCAGTTTGGCGATCTCTTCAGATGGCAGTCGTGTCGCTTCTGGTGACACAAGAGGTCAGGTTTTCTGCTGGAACAGTAAAACTGGCGACCTTTACTCCTCGTTTGATCGGCATACAAGTCTAATCAGTGCTTTAGCGATCTCTGAAGATGGCAAATGGGTTATTTCGGCTGATTCAGAAGGAGTTGTGAACAGTTGGAATAGCAGTACTGGCGCTGTTGACAAAGAGATAAAGCATTTAACCAGGCATTCAGTAATTGTAGATCATGTGGTTATATCATCAGATGGTCGGCGAGCAATTTCTTTCAGTTCAGATGGGTTTATCGTTTTCATGGTTCATAACATGCAAAATAGGGTTGAATCTGTTGGACCTAGGAGTAGTATAGCAATTTCTCCCGATGGCACCACGGTCTTTTTAGGAAATGAACAAGGATTTGTTGATATTGTTAATGTGAAAGAAGACGTGATTGACTTTGCTGGAAAATTGAAAATTGGCCGACCTATTCGGCTAGTAAGGTGCTTACCTGATAACCAAATCCTAATTGTGACAGATCAACCAACTTTTCAGATTTGGCAGTCATCCAATAAAGAAAAGGGACATTATCCATATCTTAGATGGAGTTCAGCCAGTAGCAACTTTTCGACTCTGCATACTCGAATAGAAGGTGATGTGGAATTGTCGAGAAATGATAAAGAAAGCCTTCTCAGAATGAGTACAGCTGATAATCCAAGTAGATGCTCTGTGATGTAGAGTCACCTTTTTCGTAGTTGACGTTCAAAATCGATTTGTTTTAAGCTTCCCTAGGAAAGTGTTGAAGGGATCTGGATCTGCCTGAAATTGATGGCGAAGCAAACTGATCCTCTTGCCATTTTTTACAGAAAACACTGATTCGATCTCATAGCTGGTTTTTTACATAGTTCTTGTTCTTTTTCTCAGATTTTTTTTAATGCTAAATGAAGGATAGCACTATGAGCTTGATTATCTCGAAACCTCCTGAAGATCCTACTCGATCTGGTATTCCTTGTAATCAATTTTCATCTGAAATTGTTAGGGCTGTAGACGCTTTTTCTCGAGGAGTTTTTTTACGATATTATATAAATGATCGTGGGTTTAGGCAGGAAATTACTGATGCGAATTCGATAGGTCCGTTGATACGAAAGGGATTTGCACTAAGAGATTCTGAAGGAATGTTTTTTTTGTCGCACTCTCTTTTGGTGGGAGGAATTGATACCTTCGAAACAACAGAGCAGCTAGCGGAGCAGCTTAAAGGGAAGGATCCAAATGACAGGTCTTACCCTGCAATGCGCGAGCTAGCTGTTAAGGTAATAAATCTTTTTGCTGCAAAAACATACAAAAGCAAGGGGCTAATTGATGAGGTTACAGCATTAGCTTTTACAGAAGATTCTACAGTTTCAGAGGCGCTGATAACGGTTCTGGTTGCCGAGGTCAAAGGTAGTAACCTTGTTAATGTGGATATTCTTAAGGCTCTGAGAACTGCGCTAATTAATGCTAAAGTTAAAGATTTAGACCCAGATGATCTAATGAATATGTTGAAGATTGTTGTGGAGCGGGTTGAGAGTATACATAGGCAAGAACAGACTATCTATAAAACCCACACGGCACTTTCGGTTCTTTCTGATATTTTGGATGTGATGGCTGATGCTAGTGTTGTAAAAGTTAACCAAAGACATCTTCATAAGCCTCTTAGTGACACACTTGACGCCTTAATTAAAAACCGTAATCCCCTTGTTTCTTCTCAGGCGGCATATGCTAAACAGGCTTTAATACGTGTTCCAAACAATCAATCTAAAGCAAGAGCATTGATGAGGCATGGTCTGGCTGCGGCTAAAGGGTGCGCTAGTCTTGTCAAACTGGTTCAAAAGCAGGACCTTACAGAGCTTCTTGGTGTCTATGAGAACTTTAAGGAGGCATTCGCTTTTCAAGATGGTCAGGAGAATTGGTATGGTGACGTTCGTATTCTTAGAATTCTTTGTGAGAAGAGAGAGTTTGAAAAGTTAGCTATTGTGGTTGATGAGAAGATAGCTGCAATAGGGGGCTCAAGTGTAATAAAATCTGTTTCTGATCATCTTGTCCCAAATGTCCTCTTTGTATTAAAGGAGGTGGTTCTTCATGCAGAAGAGCAAAAGGACAAAAAAAAGGCTTTAGAGCATATAGGTGAACTTTTTACTAACAACGTTAAGTGGGGCGCTAAAAGAGAGCAAAAAGAGGCAATTATGGAGCAGCTTATTGAGTTTGCTTCGCAGGATGTTACATCTAAGGATGCCATCGAAGTTTTACGACAAATTGGAAACTTCTGCTCATCAAACGAGGCCCCGACCCTTTTGAAGCGTATATTTTTTGGAAGGGTCTTTTTGGATGAAATTATAGTCCAGTCTGCAGGAGTTCAACAGACACCAAGAACCTTGATCAATGAAGCGCAAAAAAATCATAGACCGACATCTGCAGAGCTGTTTCAACGAGCAAAGGATAAGTTTTTTGATGATAAAGACCTTGATAAAGAGCTAGCCTGTTTTATTACGGCTTTAACAACAGCCGATCAAGAAGGCTCTGAGGCTTCATCTGAGCAAAGCTCTGATGTGATTTCAATCCTTGAACGTTTTTTGCTTCTTAACGCGCCTCTTTTTCTTTTAGAAGCAGATCAGGGTGGGGGTAAAACTATCTCGCTTCGCTATTTTGAGAAAATGCTTTGGGAAAAATGGGATTATAAGAATCCAGCTGCATCGCAAATCCCTCTCTTTATGAAATTGCCAGCATTGGACAAGCCGTTTTCTGAAGCTATCAGTGAGGCATTATTAGCCCTAGGGTTTTCGCAAGACGATATACCAACACTGAAGGACAAGTATGAATTTGTCTTTCTCATGGATGGCTATGATGAGTTGAAGGGAAGAGGGAACCTGTATATTGGAAATGAATTAGTATTGTGGAATGCAAAAACGGTTGTTACCTGTCGTACTCAACATTTAACTGGAAACTTTGCAAGTCAATTCACACCCGAACCACCGGAGGTGGGTTCCTCACCAAGGCTGCCAAAAGCTAAAATTCAACCGTTCAGTCAGGATTTAATCAGAGAGTATCTGCAAAAATTTATCGACAAGCATAGGTTGAAGGGCACTGTTGAGGGATATGAACAGATCATACGTTCGATACCTCATCTAGCTTCGACCATCACAAATCCCTTTTTGTTAAGAGTGATTGCTGAAGTGCTACCTGAGCTTGATGAGAAGAGACAATCAGACCAACCTATGAAGGAGTGCCAACTTCTATTAGCCGAAATTTTTGATCGTTTTGCTGAAAACTGGTTTTTGCGAGAAGAGAGAAGATATCAACGAGCTTATACTGACGGATATGATGCTGATGTAAAGTTAGATTTTTTCAAATTTGCCTCTAGTTTAGCATGGGAAATGACTAAAGTTGGGACATATAATATCCCTATTCAGATTCAAGGGGGTTTTTCAGAGGATGGTGGTTCATCGCCAAAACCTAGTAGGTGGGAAAATTTTACGAAAGATACAGTCAAACGGTTTCGCGATGGTGTTCCTGTGCACTCAGCAGGGCCCTCTGATATCGGCTTTATGCATCAATCTTTGCAGCACTACTTCTGTGCGCGTGCCATCTTCCCTCCACCATATTTTCCTAAAGGAAAGTTGGTTAACTATGAAAGATTGAACAGTTTGCTTTTAACAGATAGACCTGAGATTCTTGCCCTGCTTGCCGAATTCGTTCTGATGGATAGCTCTTTGGTAGATGATCTGTTGGAGCATATATATCGCTCAAAAGACAAATCTGATGGAGCTATCGCTGCGGCAAATGCAATTACTATATTAAATGCTGTTGGTGTGAATTTAAGCGGTAAGCCTTTTGAAGGGATCTCTATTCCAGGTGCCGATCTCTCACGTGCCATTATCACAGCTACTAATTTCT
>JAJFMK010000066.1 GCA_021772215.1 Chlamydiota bacterium
CCGCTTTCGAAGCGCCGATATCTACACCTATTTTGAGGCGACAGAGAAGATCGAGGCGAAGCACTCCCTCACAACTAATTACCGCTCTCACCCGAAATTGGTTGCCGCCCTTAATGCTCTCTTTGAGACCCCCTTTATTCCTCTTCCGAAACTGGGAGGTATGCTCAATTGCCCTAAAGTAGATGCGGCTAAGCCCGATAGCGAGCCTCTCTACAAAGATAAAAGAGGCCATCTTCACCTCATCACTCATAATGAGAAGCTTTCGCAAGAGGAGCTTGATCAAAAGCTTCTCACCTTTACTGTTTCGGAGCTTCAGTCTCTACAGCCGAAGCTCTCCTCGGTTGCGCTGATTGTCAAAGATCGCTACCAAGCCAAAAGAGCCTATGACTTTCTGAAAAGCTATCATATTCCAGCGCAGATTTTGCGCAAGAAAAGTTGGGAAGGCTCTAAGGAGGTGCTCTGGCTAAAGAGCTTTTTAGATATTCTTGATCAACCGGATGATACAAACCGTTTAAAAGAGCTACTCAGCTCGCCCCTTCTCGGCTTTTCTGTTGAGAAGCTTCAGGGGAGATTGTTTCATGAGGAGATCGCTCTTTTTTTTGAGATGAAGAAGATTCTCCATCGCCGAGGCTTGGTTGCCGCCTTTGAGAGCTTTGTCGACGCGTTTAAGCCGAGGCGGCTGGCAACTCTGTTGGAGCTCGTTGATCTTTTAGCAAACCTTCCATTGAGCCGGCAGAGACGGCGGCTTAACCAGCTCTATTTGGGCTTTGGTGAAGAGAGCGAGCCGGAAGTAGAAGAGGAGGCGGTCTCCATTTTGACGATGCATACCAGCAAGGGCTTAGAGTGGGACATGGTGTTCGGCTTTGGTCTCGCGATGCCGCAGCAGGACCTAGAAGATGAAGAGCTGTTAGCGGAGCTGATGCGGCAGTTTTATGTGGTCTGCACACGCGCCAAAGAGCGGCTCTATCTCCCCTCATTTCAACTTAAAAGGGGGCGATCGATCATCGACCTCTTCCCCAAGCAGCTCGATGAACTTCTCAGTGAGGATCTGTCTGTGACAGCCTCCTCTGCTGATGTTGAGATCGACCCCAACCTTTCACTTCTGCCGCCGAGAAAAGAGAAAGCTGAGGTGGTCACTTTGCCGCCAAAGCTAAGAGTGAAAAGAATTGAATCCTTTAGCTCACTCCACATAGCCTCCCAACCTCTCGATTTAGTTGTCCCTAAAGATTTTCATACCGAGGAGAAGGGCCGCTTTACACTACCGGCTGGCGCTCTTTCGGGAACGCTCCTACACACCCTTTTAGAGCGCGTTCCTTTAAGCTCAAATTTTGCCGATACCGCCTCGCTTATACCCTTCGTTGAGGAGATGATTCAGGGCCATCCACTGCAGGGGTGGGCTCACACCTTAAGTGAGATGATCTCTAATGCCTTCACAACAAAGCTTCTGCCTGGCTTCTCGTTAGCTGCGGTGGCACCAAAAGAGTTCCTCCGAGAAACCGACTTTATTTTTACCGAAAAAGAGCTTTGGCGCTGCGGACAGATCGATGCGGTGATCCGTTTTGAGGGACAGGTCTACCTGATCGACTATAAGAGTAACTGGCTGGGAGGAGACTTTTCTGCCTATCAGCCGCCGCTGCTCTCTCTTTGCGTTAAACAGATGGGATATAACCTGCAGGCAGGTCTCTATGAAGAGGCTATATTGAAGGTCCTGGGAGGTAAAAGAGACTCCTTTGGCGGCTGCCTCTACCTTTTTTTACGAGGACTAGCAGAAGATACAGGACAGCTTCTCATGCGAGGTGAAAAATGGCAGTAGAGTCGATCGATAAACATGTGGCTAACTACCTTCTTCCGGGAGAGGAGGGCCCTTTAAAAGAGCTTCTGATTGAGCTTGCTAAAGAGACAAGAGAGGGTCATCTCTATTTGGAGATTGAAGGTAGGATTCCCGAAGGCGTAGATCAGATAGACGGCGTGATTTTACAAAATGGACGGCTCTATTTTCAGCGAAATTTTAGGCGACTACAACTCATTCAGGAGCGACTCGTTGAACTTTTAAAGGAGACAGAGGCGCCCAACCTAACAAAGCCGAGCGAACTGACCGATGAGCAGTTTGAGGTGGTTTGTGAGGCATTTAAACGACAGCTCTCCATCATTTCAGGCGGTCCCGGCACGGGAAAGACCTACACCGCCGGCCATCTCGTGCGCATTTTATGCGAATCGATGGATCAGCCGAATATTGCTCTCGCTGCGCCGACGGGCAAGGCGGCGAGGCGTCTGATGCAGAGCATGGCAAGCGCTCTTCCTTTTGCCGAGCTTCGCGCGATGACCATGCATGCTCTTTTGGGCCGCGACTCACACCCTTTAAGTGAAGATATCATCTTAATCGATGAGAGCTCGATGATCGATCTGGAGATGATGGCTAAGCTGCTTGTAAAATTAAAGAGAAGCGCCCGGCTAATCCTCCTCGGTGATCCCGATCAGCTCCCCCCTGTCGAGGCGGGCTCTCTCTTTTCGGAGCTAGTTCCTTTTGGCGGCAGGCTCAAACGCTCTATCCGCGCCGAAAACCAAGAGCTGATTGAGGCTGCGGCAGCTGTTCGCGATGGCAAGATGCCACACTTTGATGAAGAGAAGGTTGAGTTTGTTGAATGCGCCGGCAACTACGCAGATCAGGAAAGGCTTATCAAAGAGGCAGTGTGTTATTTTCCTTTGCACTTTAGCACAATCGAAGAGGTGATGAAAAAACTCGACTCATTTCGTATCCTCACCCCGCAACATAGCGGCCCCTTTGGCACAGCCGCGTTAAATAGAGCTATTTTTGAAACAGTCGCTGAAGGATCTCACACGACATTAGCCCTTCCAATTATGATCACTAAAAATAACTACCGCCAAAATCTCTTCAATGGCGAGTGCGGCGTCATCATGGCCCCTAAATCAGAGTGCCAAAAGGTGCTCAGCCAAGGCCTTCCCCTTGCTGCGATGAAAGAGGCTATCGCCCTTTTCCCAGGCCATGATGATCACCGCCGCCTCCCTCTCCACGATCTGCCTCCCTTCGACCTCGCCTGGGCCATCTCCATTCACAAAAGCCAAGGCAGCGAGTACTCTCAAGTTCTCATCGCTCTTCCTCCCGATTCCCAGCTCCATGGCAAAGAGCTCCTCTACACAGCGCTCACTCGCGCCAAAAAAAGCGTCCAGATCTGGTCAACAAACGAGGAGCTGAACCGTAGCCTCAACAAAACCCTCTTAAGGAAGAGCGGATTGCTAATCGCCAACAGACTTTGCACATAGTGTTACTAAATGCTAAGTGTGGTTGCGTTTAGATTTTTTTTGGATTAGAGTTAGGATCTTATGCACAAGTATGCCGTTGTCGATAGTGGAATTGTGGGATTTCAAAATATGAGGCCCCAAGGCTCGGGTCTCTGTTTGAAGACGTTAGAGGATCTCGACTCTATTGAGCTCTATGATGCGCAGATGTTAGAGCGGGTTAAGTTGGTGGCAAAGAGTGTGTTTGAGGGGTATCAGGCGAAGTACTGCTGGATCGTTCGGGTTTTTCTCTGGGCGATTTCCTGTATATATGAGAGTTCCTACTCGAAAGCGTGGCGGCTCTTTGAGAAGATCAAGGCCAAAGAGTTAATCCCCTTACCGGAAAAGAATATTGGCCTCGACTCAGGATTGACTGAGCAGTACCGTCGCTTAACAAAAACTCATCGTCAAATTGAGGGGAGGGTTACGGCGCTGAAGATGGAGATGGACTCTCCTAAGATTTGGCAAGATAAGCAGTTTAGAGCGCGATTTAATCAGCTTTTTAACGAGGCTTATAATGAGACAATGGGGATACTTGACACGCTTGATGAATATCCCTTGACTGAGCGTGTTCAGTTGATGAATGAACAAAAGCGTCACAACAATCTCTATAATTTTTGCTACGGCTTCTTCTTCAATGGCGCTTGTGAACTCTACCAGTTGGCCAGAAATGGTAGCTATCGTCCTGGGTATAGCTGGACTACAGGTGAGGTTGATGTCAAACCGTTTTACAGTGATGGCACAATGGAGAGTCATTGGCGGCTTCATTACAACGCCATCGTTGATCGCTTAAGAGAGATCGCAGGAGATGGCTTAGATAGTCGCTATTTAGAGTGGTGTCCAGAAGATAGAGCCCGAGAGACGACAGTCAATTTTGGAAGAATGCCCTCCTTTTTTCCTTTACAGCCCGAGGGAGGTTTATGATTGTTCAGATTTTTTCGATTTTAGGGACATTAGCGCTCTCACTTTTTTTGTTGGTGAGCTGGTCGCAGCTGCTGATTCCTATTGTAATTGGGCTGGTGCTCTGGTTTTTTATCAACACGTTAGCCGACCTTTTCCAGAAGGTCATACCGAAGCGACGCTGGGTTTCGGTTATCTTGTCGATCATTACATTGGCAATCTTTGTCTATATCCCATTTCAGCTGGCGGCAAGCTCGATTCCTCAGCTGATAGAGGTGGCGCCCAGCTACCAAAAAAACCTAGAGGATCTTTGGCATAAACTTCTCTCTTTTTTTGGGATTTCGGAGACCCAATTTTTCGATCAGATTCGAAAATCGGCCAACATCCCATCGCTCGCCTCCGCCTTTGCGGGGATGATAGCTACGTTGGCGGGGCAGTTTGTGCTGATTATCCTCTACGCGGCCTTTTTATTAGTTGATCAGGCAGCCTACCCCTACAAGATGGAGGTGGTCTTCAAAAATCAGGCGACACGCAGCAAGGTGGACCGTGTTTTAGGTAACATCGTCAACAAGTCGAAGACCTACATACGTGTTAAAACAATTTTGAGCGTTTTAACTGGGGTGTTGAGCTACAGTATATTGGCAATTGTGGATGTCGACTTTGCCGGGTTCTGGGCGGTTTTGATCTTTTTGCTCAATTACATCCCGACCATTGGCTCTGTCATTGGGGTGATTTTTCCCGCCCTGTTGACACTGATTCAGTTTGAATCCATCATCCCCTTCTTCATCGTTCTCTTCGGCTGCGGGACGATTCAGTTTCTGATCGGCAACGCCCTAGAACCTAAGATGATGGGAAGTTCGCTAAACTTAAGCACCTTTGTGATCTTGCTTGCCTTAACTACCTGGTCGTCGATCTGGGGTGTCATCGGCGCCTTTCTCTCGGTTCCAATCACGGTCATCTTGATGATCATCTTCTCTGAATTTGACCGAACGAAGGGAATTGCTGTTTTTCTCTCGGGTGATGGAAAAATTGCTCAAGGGTAACTACTTGTCGTCGCTCATCAAACCATCTAAGAAGGCGAGCAGGAGATCGTTGCCTGTAACTCGTTCCATGCGCTTTTGTGGCTTCGGGGTGAAGGCACGTTTGGCTCCAAGTAGGCAGAGAACAAAAGCTATAAGGGTGAGGCCGCTTAAGATTAGCGAGGCGCCCCATGAGGGGATTTCGAGAAGCTGCAGCAGCTCCCAAACAGCAAACCAGCAAGAGACCATGAAGGCAAAGAAGAGCAGCAGGGCGAGGGCGACAAGGAAGAGTCCCTTACCCCCAGCTTGGGGAAGAAATTGAGAGCTGACACCGCGAATTAGCTCGGCGGAGGTTCTCGCCAGAGTGTGAATAAATGAGGGTCTTGGCTTTGGAATCTCTACCTCCTCCCTCTAAAGAGGTTGTAGAGGGCGGCGCCGGCAAAGAAGGCAATCAAGAGCGATAGGATAGGGCGGCGTTGAACGGTATCTTCAACTCCCTCTTCAAAATCTTGGAAGTCATCTTTTATGCTTTGGATCTTCTCACCCACCTGGCTGTCATCGACAAACTGGCGAATCTTCTTGCCGCACGATGCGGCCTTTTCCTTTAGACAGCTCGTCTCAGGATGCGCCTCTGTAATGAGTTTTGTTAACGCATCTAGCTTAGCCTGAAGGGCTTTTATCTCTTCGTCTACTCCCATCACACCACCTCCTAACCCGCACATTAGCGACTACCTGGCATATTGGCAAGTGGTCTGTAAGTCGCTTACTTCCAGAAGCCTTGGTAGGCTAAGAAGAGACCGATCAAGATCCAGATCACCCCGGAATAGATGAAAAGCTCGCTTTTTCCCATTTTCTCCATCATCTTCTTATCCCACTCTGAGCAGAAGAGTCGGCAGATCCCTTTTAAGATGCCAAGGTAGCCGAAGATGGTGATGATCACGGGCCAGTTCCAGATCCAGACGTTATGGCTAACGACAATTAGAAGGCCCAAGATCAAGCTGAAGATCCCGCCAAAGGATTGAAGGCCGGCGTTGGCAGCGAAGTCAGCGACCACCTTTTTCAATTGATCTGGCCGAATCAAGAGATAGAGCCCCATGATTATCAGATAAAGCCCGATCACTTTGGCCAAGAAGAGAGTCAGCTCGGCCGGGGCCGGTTCACCCCATGATCCTGTTTTGAAGAAATTGGTAAACTTTTGAAAATCCATTTTTTCACCCCTTTTTTCCTTACTTACCCAATCAGAGATTTTCTCTCTAGTTTTTTAGTGGATACCTAAATTCTAAGTAGGTTCGCGTTGTCCTCTCATAATTGGATAATCTTTGAGGAGAATATCGGCTAAAATCTGGAAAAGTTTGAGGATGTCCCGCTTTTTGTAGACCACATTTCATCAACTCTATGCGGATGATACGCTGTTCGTTTGTGAGAGAACTGTTCGGTTTCCCAAATCGCTGGAAAATGATTTCCATCTCGTTTCTGACAACATCACAATCATTTTCATCATCTACTGTAAAGCCATATCTATTTATCGACTCCTTCAGACTTATTTTCCTCTCCTCAGGCAAGGAGCCGGTCTGAAGGCGCACCCCTTGATTTATCATCATGGCAGCTAGGGATATGATTCCATCGTCAGAGGGGACTTCGAAAGCATCCGCTACAGCCTTGATGAGATTTTTTTGATCGTCAAGGGTGTCGACCTGCTTCCAGCTGCGGTTGATCTCTATTGCTGACTCATCATTGAGTTGAAAGGTTTCGTTTCCGCTGAGACGGCAGTAGGCAATACGGCCAATTTGGGCATAGGTCTCATCACTCATTTTACGATTGAAGAGATCCCTTCCATTTTCGCCAGAGACAAAAATATTTGAGGTATAAATTCCGGCCCCTATAAAAAATTCTTGGGGCAATTGATCAGCTGCTGGTTTTAGAAGTTGTGTCATGGAGAAGGATTTTATTGGAATAAAGCTATTAATACAACCCTCTCCTTGTCTTTTAGAGAGAAGAGTTGGTATGAAGAATCTTTATGGGGTGTCGCGGTTTAATCTTATTATCTTTGATCTTTGTTAAACTCTGTTCTGTTGAGCTTCCGACTCCGCTTGTTGAAGGAAATCAGGTGCGCATTGCCTATGTCGCCGACGGGCCGGCCGATGAGGTGGAGGGTGTGCGTGGTGCTTTGACGTTAGAGATACTCGATCTGTTGGATAGGGACTACGATGTCACCTTCTCTGAAGTGGGGGAGTTTACTGGGAATAACACTTTAGAGGTTGTGAAGCCTATCTTTTTGAAGGCGTTAGATTCTGACTACGACATCATCGTCACACTAGGTCCCATCTCCTCTTACATAGCGACCACGCTCGGCCCTCTACCTAAACCGACCATTGCCTCCTTTATCGTCGGAGCTAGTTTGCAACAGACGCCTCTTGAGGGGGAGACGAGCGGTGTCCACAATCTCGTCTACATCACCTTTCCCGAAGATTTTAGCTCCGATCTTGCCTTCATCACGCGAATTGCCGATGTGAAGCGGATGGCCTACTTGGGACGAAAAAATCTCATTGAGGCGATGCCCAATGCAGAAGATAAAATCGATCGATTTGCTAGTGATTTTGGTATTACCACACAGTTTGTGGAGGTAGATGGGATCTTTGGGCTGGCGAGCGTTGATCTCCCAGAGGATATCGACGCTGTCTATCTGACACTCCTTCCTTTGGGTGAAGAGGGAGAGGATGAGGCGGTTCGGCAGTTTGCTGACCATCTGATTGAAAAGGGTCTGCCCAGTTTTTCTCTCATCAATGGGATGATGGTCGATGAGGGGCTCTTGATGAGTCTGTCGAGCCACTCGGGAATGAAGAGGATCTATCGTCGCATTGCTCTCAATGTTCAACGTATTTTAATCGGTCAGGATCCCAAAAACTTCTCCGTCTATTTGACCCTAACAGAGGAGCCGTCGATTAATGTTGATACAGCCAGCGCCCTCGACCTTTCGATTCCCTTTGATATCTTGGTCGACGCCAATATTGCTAAAGATAAGCGCTTAGAGGCTGAGCGGCCGCTCTCTTTAAGAAAAGCTGTTGTCTATGGCGTGGCACACAACACTCTTTTAGGGGCGAGGTGGCGGGAGGTGACGGCAGGGTCGCAGGTGGTGATGCTCGCGAAGTCGAGGTTAAGACCGCAGATCGATGTGGGAGGAACAGCGCGGATGATCGACCGCGACCGAGCGTTAGCGAGTAATGGACGCGAGCCACAGACACTGGTCACCGGATTAATTAACGGCTCGCAGATGATCTACTCCAACTCACTTATTGGTGACTACTGCATCGAAAGGAACCTGCAGCGCGCTCGCATCTATGAGTTTAATGATTTTTATCTCGATACGGTTCTTGAAATCTCCACCTCCTATCTACAGCTTTTGCAATTTCAGACGATCGAGCAGATCCAGCGCAATAACTTAGCCCTGACCCGCACCAACTTGATGATTGCGAGGCAAAGAGTTGAGGTGGGGATTGCAAGAGCGAGCGAGGTCTACCGCTGGGAGAGTGAGATCGCCAGAAATCGCAGCAATTTAGTCGTAGCCGCTTTTGACGTGCAGAGTGAGAGAACAAGGCTCAATCGCCTGCTCAATCGTCCGCAGCATTGTGAGGTGGAGACTACCCCGGTGACTCCGCGAGATAAGCAGTGGCTGATCCAGCCTGAATGGTTCGCCTCCCGCTTCAACACGAGCAGATCGTTAGAGAATCTAATCAGCTATTCTGTCTCTTTGGGCCATACCATCTCACCGCTCGTTCATCAGCAGCTCGCCATAGTTGCCGCGCGGCGTGAAAGTTTAGGAATAGCCAATCGCGCATTTTGGGCGCCCGATCTCTTCTTTACAGGCGAGATAAAGCAGCTAGTCTATCGCGGCGGGGCAGGTGTCGACTCTCCCTTTCGCTTTGATGATACCGAGTGGTCACTCGCGCTAAACCTCAATTTCCCCTTTTATGATGGCGGCGGAAAGTGTTATGAGCGAATGAGAAGCAGAGAGGATCTTCTCAAAGCCCTTTTCGATCTGGAGGCGGCGATGGAGGGGATTGAGCAGAGAATTCGGGTCAATACCTACCAGGCGAGCAGCTCGTTTGCCACAATTGGCTTAAGTTATGACGCTCTTTTAGCAGCGAGGAAGAATTTGGAGCTTGTGACCAACCAGTATGCTGAAGGAACAACGTCGATCATCGATCTCCTCGATGCACAAAATCAGGCTCTGGGAGCGGAGCTTGAGTACACAAATTCGATCTACGGTTTCTTGATCGACTATGTGCGCGCTGAGCGCGAGGTGGGATTTTATGATTTTCTTCTCTCTGAGGAGCAGAGAGCTCAATATGAGACGATGATGGAGCAATATCTCTTTTGCAAGGAGGCGAAGCAGTGAGACGATTTTGGCCTCTTCTTTTCCTGCTTTCTTCTTGCACTTCTGAGCAAGAGGAGGTTGATTTCATTCGGCCTGTGCGCTACGAGGTTGTCGAGACGGCGCAAGAGACGGGTCTTCGCTTCTTTTCCGGCTACGCCAAAGCGGATGTGGAGACAAATTTAAGCTTTCGTGTGAGGGGACGAATTGAAGGGATCTATGTGCGCGTGGGAAGCATCGTGCGTCGCGGCGATCCTATCGCCAGACTCGATCCCAAAGATTATATCTTAGAGGTGCAGGAGGCGGAGGCGCGCGTTTTAGATGCCGAAGCGCAGCTTAGGAAGGCGGAGGCCAACTATGGCCGCATCCGCAATCTCTATGAAACAGAGAGCGCCTCGAGAGCTGAGCTCGACGCCGCACGGATGGAGTATGAGTCGGGAGCCGCCGGTGTCAAAGCGTCCAGAACAAGACATTCGCTAGCTAAAATTCAGCTCAGCTACACAGAGCTTGAGGCGCCACTTAGTGGGGCGATTGCCACAAAAGATGTGGAGATCAACGAGAATGTGGAGGCGGGCCAGCCTATCGTCACGCTAAACTCCGATGAGAGAGTGAAGGTGACCATAGCGATGCCGGAGAATCTGATCAGCGAAATTCGTGAAGGAGCAGAGGTGGATGTCTTTTTCACCTCCATTCCAGGCCGCTCTTTTGTCGCGACGGTGACAGAGGTGGGTGTGGCCAGGACCGCTTCGACAACCTTCCCTGTGACTGTTCAGCTTAACAAAGAGAGCCCTGAGGTGCGCTCAGGGATGAGCGCCGAAGTGCTCTTCGAGTTTAGCCGCGGCGATGAGACGATCATCATTCCCGGATATGCTCTCTTTGAGGATGAGGGAAAGCGCTATGTCTTTGTCTTAGAAGATATCCCTGAGGAGAGGGGCGTCTTTATAGCCCACTTAACAGAGGTTGAGATCGGAGACATCATCACCGAAGGAGTGATGATCAAAAAGGGCCTCAACTCAGGAGATAAAATTGTCACCGCCGGTGTTCAGTTTCTAGTCGACGGGCAGAAGGTGAGGCTTGCAGAGAAGTAGATGGAGTCTTTCACAAAAAGCGCCATCCTCAACTGGCGCATCACTCTCACGGCGATTCTATTGATCGCCATTTATGGCGTCATCTCCTATATCCAGCTCCCCAAAGCAGAAGACCCAGGCTATATCGTCCGCGCCGCTCAGGTAACAACGCTCTTTCCCGGCGCCTCCTCGCAGCGCGTGGAGCTCCTAGTCACCGATAAGCTCGAAGAGATCATCCAGGAGATGCCGGAGATCGACTACATCAAGAGTGAATCCTTCACCGGGATGAGTGTCGTCACTGTTAATATCAAAGAGTCCTACACCGATATGCAGCCCATATGGGATCGGTTAAGAAGAAAGGTGGAGAGGGCAACGCCTAAATTACCGCAAGAGGTGATAGGCCCCTACGTCAATGATGAGTTTGGTGATGTCTTCGGCTCAATCATCTCTTTGACGGGTGAGGGCTATAGCTACAGAGAGCTAGAAAGGATCGCCGATCAGGTGAGGAATGAGCTTCTATTGTTACCTGAGGTGGCGAAGACCGACCTGTACGGTGTTCAGGAGCAGCGCGTCTATGTCGACTACCAAAATGCAAAGCTGGCCGAGACAGGCTCCTCATCCACTGAGCTTAAAGAGTTCTTACAGGCTTCCAAGATCATCCTAGCGGGTGGCGAGCTGATCACCGACCGCGAGAAGATCTTCCTAGAGCCGACAGGAAACTATGAGTCTGTCAAAGATATCGAGCAGACAACACTCTTTGCTCCCGAGACCAATGAGGTGATCTATCTCACCGATCTAGCTGATGTCAAGCGGGGTTACATTGAACCACCCATCAACAAAGTTGAAGTGGGTCAGAAGCCGGCAGTTCTCTTGGCCGTCTCTTTGCGCGAGGGTGGTAATATCAGCAAACTGGGCGAGGATGTGCGTGATCTTTTGGAGCGGATGCGCAAGAGCTATCCCGTCGGTATTGACTTTGACACTTTCATGTTTCAGTCAGACATCGTCGAGAAGAAGATCGACGACTTTGTCGTAAATATGTTCCAAAGTGTCCTAATTGTTCTCGGCATCATGCTGGTGGTGTTTGGGATTCGTACAGGGATGATTGTCGCTAGCCTCATCCCTATGACCATATTGACTACCTTCGTTTTGATGCAGTTTTTCTCTGTCGGTATTGACCAGATCTCACTAGCTGCCTTGATCATCGCTTTGGGAATGCTAGTCGACAATGCCATTGTGATGACAGAGTCGATTATCGTGAAGACGACGGCCGGCGCTAAAGTTTTCGACGCCGCCCTAAGCTCGACAAAAGAGCTCTGGGTTTCACTTTTAACCTCTTCACTGACCACTTCGGCTGCCTTTTTACCGATCTATCTAGCGAAGTCGGCTGTCGGAGAGTACACCAATGCGCTCTTCAAGGTGGTCACCATGGCGCTGCTCTCCTCCTTTGTGATTGCCTTTTCACTGATTCCGCTTCTCTGTTTTCGTTTCCTTAAGGTGAAAAAAAGTGAGGGAGAGGAGAAGGGTTTTATCTGGCTCCTTGGCCCCTACCGTAAGTTCCTTATCTGGATCTGTCAGCATCGCACTGTTTCGATACTAGGATTTGTGATTCTCTTTGTCGGCTCGTTAGGTCTCTACTACTACATCCCTAACACCTTCTTTCCTCCCAATGATCGCCCGATTTTTACTCTCGAGTTTGAGATGCCATCGGGAACGAATATCGAGACAACGGAAAAAGTTGTGAAGGGGGTCGAAAGATTTATCGAAAAGGAGCTCGTCGTCGATCCTTTGAGCGGCGAAGAGGGTGTGATCGACTGGGTTGCTTTTATCGGAGGAAACTCTCCGCGCTATACGTTGAATTATGTCCCCAAAGCGGCGCGCCCTGAAAAGGCCTATGTGATCCTCAACACCACCTCCTACGAGGCGACAGGTCAGCTAATGGCTAAGGTGGAGGCATTTGCCGCTGAGCGTTACCCTGAGCTTCGTCTCATCGCCAAAATGCTCAGCTATGGAACCAACGTCGAAGCGCCGATCGGTATTCGCGTCTCGGGGCGAAATCTCGATGAGATCTATGAGATCTCAAGGAACGTGAAACAGAAGCTGCGCTCCATTCCTGGCGTCAAAAATGTGCGCGATGATTGGGGCGAGAAAACAAAGAAGATAGTGATCGATATCGACCCTGCTCGCGCTTTAAGGGCGGGGCTGACAAACCGCGACGTAGCGATCTCTTTGCAGACCAACATCACCGGCTTTGAGACGACAGACTATAGAGAAAATGATAAGCTAATTCCGATTGTTTTGCGTTCGGTCGAATCTGAAAGAGAGAACATCGATAAGATCAAGCTAACCACC
>JAJFMK010000067.1 GCA_021772215.1 Chlamydiota bacterium
CTCGACGCCTTCTTTACCGAGTTTTTCAAAAGAGCGGGAGCGCAGCGCACCCTCTTTATCCCATTTAGCGCCCCGATCGAGACCCCTAAAACAGCAAAATCTGCGGATCGCAGCATCGATCTTTTAATGATTCCGCAGCTCATCGACCCCGATGCCATCGTTAAATCGTGGAAGGCGGATCTGCCCAAAGGGATGTGTGATCTCCTTCAGCGCGCCAAAGGAGTGGCTCTGCATGACCCTTCTAAGGGTTACTACCCCGCCTTTTTAGAGGAGTTCAATCAATTGAATCAAACGGAAAGGGAGGAGCTAAAAAGCTACCACTCCATTCCTCTTCTCTATCAATATGAGATGTTCTTGCGCGGCGTCGACCAGCTGGAGCTGATGAGCTCACTCAAAGGTAACACTGTTGACCTTCTGATCCCGAAAGGAACTAAGGATAAGTGGGAGAAGCTTCTTCGAGGGATGGAGACTGAGTTTCGCTTTCATGAGCGCGACTCTTTAGGATCTATCAGCCAGACCCTCAAAGATACCAAGATCTTGCTTCATAGCTCACCCCACATCCGCGAAGGAACCGACGGGATGGTCTATACAGCTCTTCTATACGGCGCCTATGCCATCTCGAGCGAAACACCCTTTTTAGCCAATGAGTTCACAGAAAAGGAGGGAGTCTGGTTCTACCCCTACCGCGAAGAGGAGGCGATCCGCCTTAAAGTCAACCAGCTTATCGATGATCCCGCCCTCTTAGACTCTTCTGTTGAGAAAGGGCGTACCCTAGTCAATAAGAGCCACACCTGGAAAAATTACGCCTCTGAACTCCTAAAGAAACTCCCCCCACTCCTAAGCGATCTTCCCTATGGACTCCAAAGCAGCGCAGAAAAAAAATCATAAGAGCCGCTTTCAAAATTGCTTTGTCTGGAAAAAACAGGGATTTTAAAGTATATTGCAAGCGGCAGCTAAGCTGCAACGGTCAATTCGACGAGATCGACCCGCTAAGGGTCGGTTGAGGAGAAGAGATGCAATAGGCTTTAAAGGAGCGTTTTTAACAGGGAAATGAGTTTTGCAAGTGGCTCTTAAAAACTGGTTTCTTAAAAATAGACGCCCCTTCCCCTGGCGAGGAAAGGAGCGCTCCCCTTACGCTACCTTCATAGCCGAAGTGATGCTTCAACAGACCATCGCCTCCGTCGTCATACCCTACTACGAACGCTGGATGAAACATTTCCCAACAGTTGAGTCGTTAGCTCAAGCTCCTGAAGATCTTGTCCTCAAGCTCTGGGAGGGGCTTGGCTACTACTCAAGGGCGCGCAACTTGCAAAAGGCAGCGAAAATGGTGGTTGAAAAGCATGGAGGCTCCTTCCCTTGTGAACCAGAGCTTCTCAAAGAGCTGCCAGGCATCGGCCCCTACACTCTAGGAGCGGTGAGATCTTTTGCCTTTAAGCAAAAAGCTCCAGCCATTGATGGTAACGTCATCCGGGTCATCACCCGCCTCTTCGGCATCGTTGATCCGATTGAAAAGACGCAGACGAAGCAGAGGATTCATCAAGCGGCCGAATCGCTACTTTCCGATGATCAACCCTGGATCGAAACAGAAGCGCTCATCGAGCTGGGCGCTTTGGTCTGCAAAAAAAGAGCTCTTTGTGAGGAGTGTCCCCTGCAAGAGGCTTGCGTGGCTAAAAATCAAGGCCTAGTAGAGAAGCTTCCGAACAAAAAGAGGCCTCAGAAGACAGTTCGCCTAACCCGCCTCGTCGCCATAATCAGGCGAGGAGATCAGCTGCTCCTCTCTAAAGAGTCTGAGCGAAAGGTGATGCAGGGGCTTCATCAGTTTCCCTTTTTGGAGGTCGATGAAAAAATCCACTCTCCTAAAGAGGCATTCGAAAAAGAGCTGGGCCTCTCTCTCTCTTTAAAGGAGAATTTTGAAGAGGTGACCCACACTTTTACCAAATATCATGTCACCCTTCTTCCCTTCTATTTCGAAACAGAGCAAAATAGCGTATCAAAGGGCCTCTTTTGGAAAACCAAAGAGGAGATAGAGAAATTGAGCTTCTCCTCAGGCCATCGAAAAGTGCTAAAGCAGTATGCGGATTTTACAACTTGAATCATCAAACGGCTGGGGCGGGCAGGAGATTCGCACCCTAAAAGAGTCACAAGAGTTTAAAAAGGCTGGCCATGAGGTGATCTTTGCTATCACTGAAGGGGGTCTTTCAAAAAAGACGACAGATTTCAAAACCTACACTCTCCCCTTCAAACGGTTCCAAGCCGCACTCACCTTGCTGAGCCTCATTCGAATTATTTTAAAGCACAAAATTGACCAGGTTCACACCCACTCCTCTTGGGACAGCTGGATCGGAGGCGTCGCTGCCAAGCTGACAGGCTGCCGCGTCGTGCGAACAAGGCATCTCTCAACTCCGATCCGCGAAGGGCTCAACAGCCGCCTTCTCTATAATTCTTTAGCCGATATCGTCATCACAACCTGCGAAGAGGTGGCGCAAAATATTCAAAGGCAGGCGAAGATCTCACGAATGCGCTGTCTCTCGATTCCCACCGGCGTCGATCCTCTCAAAATTGAAGAGGGAATAAAGAGCCCATTCGATGTTCGAAAAGAGTATAACATCCCAGCCGACGCGCCCCTTATCGGCTCCGCCTGTATTTTGCGCTCTTGGAAAGGGCTGATGCCACTGCTCGAAGGCTTTGCGAAGCTCGATGGCGCGCCCTACCTTATCATTATTGGCGAGGGACCGATGCGTCCCCACCTCGAAAAGAGAGCTGAAGAGCTGGGCGTTGAAAAGCGTGTCATCTTCACCGGCTTTTTACAAAACCCCTTCCCCGCTATCGACGCCCTTGATATTTTCGCTCTTCTAAGCAGCGCCAACGAAGGAGTCAGTCAAGCCGTTTTACAAGCGGCCTATCTTAAAAAACCGCTCCTCACTACAACGACAGGAGGACTCGATGAGGTCTGCCTCGACAACAAAACAGGCCGCATCGTCCCCAAAAATGATCCCCAAAGCGTGAGCCTTGCCTTAACAGAGCTTCTGGCAGACCGATCGCGATGCCAAGAGATGGGTAGAGTTGCTAAAGAGCTTGTTGAAAATCACTTTCTTTGGAAACATACCTTTAAGAAACTTGAGGAGGCTGTTTTATGACAACATTGACTGCAACAGAGTATCTATATCTTTCAACCCGCATGGCTTGTGAGATAGTGGATTGCGTTGGTGTAGAGGAGGCAAAAGCGATAGGAACAAGCTTAGTTACTCGTGAATTCTTCAACTATCTCGATCCGAAACTGGTTGCTAATCAGCCCACCGCTTACAAACGAACTGACATCCTCAACCCACCAAAAAATGATGAAAATCAACGTAAGTTTTTTACCTGCCTCAAACTCATTATTGGTATTAGCCATCTCTTAAAAGAAGCATGCGAGAAAGAGAAAGAGACTATCGAGATCAAAAACCTCACCTTTTCAGTGACTCTTTTTCTTCCAGATGAGTTCGGTAACTGCCAGCTTATGTCTGGGAGAACTATTTATCAGCTAAATCTAGAGAGCTTACAGGTGTGGGCAAAAGAGCCGCTTCAAAAGTCACATCCCCTAATCCATGCTCGTCTTCATGAAGCTATAACCCACAATCCTCTGATTTTTGTATAATGAAGAGGGACTTGCAAAACTCATTCGCCCGTTAAAAATGCCCTTTTAAAGCCTATTTTCGTCTCTTCTCCTCAATCGACCCTCAAGGGTCGACCTCGTCGAATTGACCGTGGCAGCTTCGCTGTCACTCGAAATATGCTTTA
>JAJFMK010000068.1 GCA_021772215.1 Chlamydiota bacterium
CTTTCTCCTCTTCTCGAAGCTTGATCACTTGTGCCTCAAGCTCCTCCAAATCCTTATGAACTGTGGCAAGTTGACCCTCAACTGCTGATTTTTCTTCTATCATCTGTTCTAGGCTTGCAACCCTTCCTTCTAGCTCTTCAACTCTTCTCGTTTTAGCAGCGAGTTCTTGATCTAATGTTCGGTTTCCTTCTACTGCCCTTTCCTTGGCAGCAACGGCTTCCTCTAGCTCAGCTTCCACTTGAGCTAGCTTATCTTTAGGGTCTTCTAAAAGAGCCTTCTCCTCTTCTTGAAGCTTGATCACTTGTGCCTCAAGCTCCTCCAAATCCTTATGAACTGTGGCAAGTTGACCCTCAACTGCTGATTTTTCTTCTATCATCTGTTCTAGGCTTGCAACCCTTCCTCCAAGCTCTGCAACTCTTTTCGTTTTAGCAGCTACAGCATCCTCATCAAAAAGTTGTGACACATTTCTACTTAGAAGCTCTCTTTGAAGAGCGACATCAACAGCCACATAGTCCCAAATGAAGGAGACAATCAAGTTATAAATGCGCGTTAATATGCCATCATCTCTCTTTGTTGTGATGAGGAAAATTTGGCGCCCTTCCCACTTATAGGCAACGCCCACTGTTGCTTGATCTTGTATCGCCGCGGTAAATGCCGTGTTATTATAGAGTGCTTCAACGTTAGCCATGTGTCTCTCCTTTTTAGTTTGATCGCCCAACTTACTAAATCAAGATAAAAACTACAATGATCTTAACCTCCTGCAAAAAAATGCGAGGAGCCTAATTAAGATGTGATTAAGCTACAGAAATGTCTCTAGATATCATGATAACCTCATCAGCGGAAAATAAATCTGGAATAGTCGCTTCGACTGAAGCTTTGAGAGTTTCTTTATAGAGTTTTTGAGCATCGTTGTCTGTCCTGGTTGTAACCAAAACATGCTTCAGTGCAGACCCTCTACTAACTAACTCTTTTTTAATAAGCGACAAGGAAGAGCTGATAAGACTGCTCCCCACTCCTTGATTTCTCCATGTTGGCATCACAGCTATTTGTTCTAGCTCTAAAACTACTTCTCTTCTAAAGCCACTTTTTTCAATCCACTGTATGTATCCAACAGTTTCCTCGTCGACTTGAGCAAGATATATTCTGACCCTCGGATACGCCTTAAAATTACAGGATATCCATTCCTCAGATTCCAACTGTCTTGAAAAAGATTGAGAATGAACTTTTACAACAGCAGACACATCAGCAAGTTTCATTCTCCGAATCTTATACTTGATCTTCTCATCTCTCTTTTGCAACTGTACCATCAGAACATCCTACATCACATTGAATTACAGAATATCCAATCGATGTTAAAATTGCGAGGAGCCCACTCCGGGCATGAGAGCAGGCGATGGATTTTTCTCATAAGTTGGCCAGATTCCCTCTTTGGAGCCGCCGGCAAGGGTATATTCCCCTTGCCAAGGCGAAAAGAGGGTAGATGGGTAACTTAGGAGGAAAAGACAAGCGCTGATCGAAATGCTCGGAGTGGGACTCGAACCCACACGGCCGTAAGGCCAAGGGATTTTAAGTCCCTAGTGTCTACCATTCCACCATCCGAGCGTTTTGAATTAACTATCTTTGTCTTCTGAGCCGGCAGCGCCGTTTGTGATGGTCTCCTCTTCGGAAATTTCGAGAGGCTCTTCAGCTAGCTCTTCTTCTAGAAGCTCTGCTGAAGGCTCCTCAATCTTCTCTTTTTTAGGAGCGGCTTTTGGCTTCGACTCTTCTTTGCCGAAGAGTAGTTGATCACTCTCATCAAACTCTTCGTCACTTTGGAAGTAGGGCGCCACATCTCCCTCGGGCTGTTCTTCCTCAGGCAGCTCTTGGCTGGCGTCGTAAAAGGCACCGGCGTAGGTCTCATCTTCACGGTAACGAGCTATCGTTTCGGAGATAAGATTTGGAGGAGGGGCGATCATGGGACGAGGAGGAGATATTGGCACCTCCACTTCACTGCTTTCGTTTACTCTGTCCTCTTCTGGGGACTGCTCAGTCTCTTCGGAAACCCCATCTTTAGAACGGCGGCGTCTGGTGACGCGACGTTGACGCTTACGTCCTTCTCCCTTTTCACTCTTCTCGACCTTATCTTTAGTCTCGCTCTCTTTGGAAGTTTTAAGCGCGTCGCGGCCGCCACCGATCTTAATATTGCGGTCAACAGAGACGTTTTTTAAAACCATGCGCGCTTCACGAACTTCGAGGATCTCGAAATCAGATACGGGAAGTAGGAAGGATTTGGGTCTCTCCTGCGTACGGAAGAACTGTGACTGCCCGAAAGAGACGATCTCTATGGCATCGACAAAATACTCTTCGTTGGCATTTGCCTTACTATTTCTGATGACCAGCTTCCAGCCCTCTTTAGGGGTGATTACCGTCTCTATAATTGGTTCGCGCGTAAAGTCCACATTACCTTCCGTTTATTCAAACTTATTGGTTTAATGATACCACAGTACGCAATTTTAACGAAAGGAGAGTGAATCAGCTCTCTTTTCCAAAGATATATTTGACAAGATCGACACAGCGAGCAGAGTAACCCATCTCGTTATCATACCAAGATATAATTTTAAAAAACTTGTCATTGAGAGCAATACCCGCTCCCTTATCGAAGATCGAAGAGAGGGTACTTCCGATAAAGTCAGAAGAGACCACATGCTCATCTGTATAACCTAAGATATCCTTCATGCGCCCCTCAGAAGCCTGCTTCATCTTTTCTGCAATTTCCTCATAGGAGGTGCTCTTTGAAAGTTTAACAGTGAGGTCGACACAGGAGACATCGGCAGTTGGGACACGAAAGGCCATACCAGTTAGCTTCCCCTGAACTTCCGGAATGCAGAGACCAACCGCCTTGGCCGCCCCTGTCGAGGCGGGGATGATATTTAGAAGCGCTGAGCGGCCGCCTCTCCAATCTTTTTTTGAAGGACCATCGACAACCGGCTGAGAGGAAGTGGCCGCATGAACAGTGGTCATAAGACCTTCATCAATGCCAAAATTGTCGAGAAGAACCTTTGTAATCGGCGCTAAACAGTTGGTTGTGCAGGAGGCGTTTGAGACAATAAAATCTCTGTTTGGGTCATATTTTTCTTCATTAACACCAAGGACGAAAGTGGGAACATCGCCCCCTTTTGCTGGGGCGGAGAGAACAACCCGTTTGGCTCCCGCTTCAAGGTGCTTTTGCAGGACATCGCGCTTTGTGAATAGTCCTGTCGACTCAATCACATAGTCAACACCAAGCTCTTTCCAAGGGAGATTTGCGGGGTCCGTCTCTGAGAGAATCGTTGTCTTCATGCCATTAACAATGAAACCATCTTCATCAGAAGTGACGGAGTGGGGAAAGCGACCATGGACAGAGTCATATTTGAGAAGGTAGAGGAGATGGTCAGGATCAACGAGGTCGTTAACAGCGACAACCTCAACATCAGCCTGCGCTGCAGCAATGCGATAGACCAGTCGGCCAATGCGCCCGAAGCCATTAATAGCAATACGTATAGACATGTGAAAGCCCCCAAACTTTTAAAATTGCATCATATAAAAGTTTTGAGGGCTTGTAAAGCGAAAACTAAGGAGGCTGTCTCATAATTGCTCTATAGGAGAAAAGCGATGATTTTTGAGGGTATTGGCTAAGCTCGATTTAAATCGAGGGCTTTTTCGACGAGACTACCCTAGTTGGTAGTTGAAGAGAAAAAGAGTCAATACAACCAAAAAGGGCGCTTTCTATCCTATTGATGAATTATGAAATAGTCTCTATGACTGCAGATATTCAATCACGCAGAGCTGAGCATCATCACCTATGCGATGAGGT
>JAJFMK010000069.1 GCA_021772215.1 Chlamydiota bacterium
ATATAATTTTCACCGTAAAAAACATCACTTCACCTGAACTTTTAGATTCAAAAGAACCATAAACTACCCATTCATCCCCTGAGCTGAAGGAGGTATTTTTGACGTTTTAGAATTATGGCCAGCTGGGTAAATATAGACATGCAGGGAGAAATTGCTGCCTGACTTTCCTCTTCTTTTTGCTGAGTCTAAAGGACAAGCAACAAACTACAAAGGCAAGACTGTCGTAATGATGGACCACTTTCCCGTAAAAGATGGGGATATACTTGAAGCCAATATCGAATACACAAATAGCGATTATAAACTAGATTTCTTCATTGATATCAAAGGTAGCTGCGAACTAGTTGGTGAGATTTTTAACGATAAAAAAGGTAATTCCCTTCACCCCATACCCCTGAGTCGGCTTTAAAAAGGCGACAGCACGCCTCGCATCCGCTCCTTGGAGGGATCAGAGAAGTAGAAGGTCTATCAAAACGAGCAATCTTTTCATTTTACCATTACCCATAAAGATGACGCACCCATGGTCCCTTTCGACCTAAGCCTTGAACTTAGCGAAAGAAAAACCAATAGGGCCTCTAAAAAGCTCTTGCAGATCTAGCAAATCACTCCTATAAGGGAGTTTTGTAAGGCTGAAAAACTAGACGGAGGCATCCCTCAACTTGGAAAAAAAACACCGTTTTTAGGTTTAAAGTCAACAAACAGGAAGGATAGCAACTCGTTTAACTGGTCTCTACAACACTGGTGGCTAGGGTTGTTTTTATCAAGTTCTCTATCATAGATCTTGTATGCTCGTTCAATATAATCTCTTCCCTCAATAAATTGATTCTGTTTCAAACGGATTATTCCTAAACTGTAGTAGCAATCAGCAAAGAGCAATGTTTCTTTTTTCGAAATCACATGCAAAAGCTCTAGTGCTTTATTTATATTTTTTTCAGCATCTTGGTACATGTCTAAAAAGACCTGGGTTGATCCAAGGTTGGAGTAGGTCTCGATAACTATGGGATCTGTATCTTCACAAGTCTTTACATATATCTTTAGAGCCTGTTCTACTTTATCCAGTGCTTTGTTGTAGTTTCCTCTTGCTTTCTCGATGTACGACATCTGTATGTGGCAATCAGCAACCCTTACGGCATCCTCTGAATCTTCCTTTTGTATAATGATTATAGTTTTCTGTAATTTAGTGTATGAAGCATCGTAATCACCAATATGAGATTCGTTTACAGCAATATTATATAGACAATCAGCAAACAGTATGTTCTCTTCTCCAAGCTCATGACTAACAATTTCTGCTGCCTTCCCTAGATTTTCAATGGCACCCTTGTAATTGCTTAGATGGCTCAAAGCACACCCCTGTAGAAAGTAAACATCTGCAATTACCCCTACCCAGCTAGGATAATTACTGGTTGAGAGCTCTAAGGATCTCTGTAAGTACTGTGTAGCTTTATAATATCTTCCTTTATTAAAGTGTCTAAGAGCCCAACGCCAGTAAAATCTAGTCAAATATAGGTCGAAAAACTCTTTAAGGTCCTCCCTATGCTGGACACACAAAATTAACATAGCAGTCAGAGCAGCCAATATAAATGCCATCTAGGCAGGCTCCTCTACAAGTTTATGTCTAAATGTGGAAAATTGGTCTCTTTGTTGTGACTCACTAAAGATGTTTCTAAGATGAACCAAACTGAAAAAATATACACCAAAAAAGGCGAGATCAAGCAGAGAAATATACCACATGTCAGGATCATATAGATCTCTATTAAAAGAGGAAAGCAGCCTAGATGCACCAAAAGCAATCAAAAAAGTAAGAACACCCTTCCTTTTCTCTTTGTAAACTCCATCAATAATGCCTAACAAAACAATAAACAGGAAAATCGTTATAAGAATAAATGCTTCAGGCGAAATAGCGGCATTTCCTAAAAAAGGCACTTCTAACAGACAACTAATGAATAACATTAGAAAGTTTAACACATAATTTAGAAGAAAGAGCACTAGCCAAATCTTTCTTGCCTTCGCCTCTCTCTGCTCAAATGGAACGAATTGAATTTCTTCTGAAAGCCGTTGCTGTTGTTCTTCGACTGCAAAATTTATGTAGCATTGATATTGGGGGAAATTCCTGACCTCCTCACTGGCGCAACTGTATAAACCATCAAGACTAACTGTTGAATATATTCGATTTAAAATTCGCTTTAATTCCACATCTTTTTCAGGATCCCAGACTTTCTTAGACCATAGTATGCCCATAAAACCCTCCTGTATTTGAGCACAATAAGTTAGAACTTAATATTGTAAAATCAATGCTGACATAAGTACAAATTACAATCAATGGTGAAATTAACAATTTATGAGGAGCTTCAAACTCAATTTCTTGTAGGCGGTATTAAAAAACTCTCTTAAATAAATGGACCCGTTATTCAAACACGGTCATATGCATTTTTCAAGAGAATCGCTTTATTTCTAGTTTATCTGTTTGAGGACCACACAAGGCAAGGGCAGGAACAAAGGGCTGGTCATCTAGTTCAAAAGCGACGGCAGCTCCTATTTCTGCACCAAGACTCAAGCCTAATAGGCGCAGCTGAACGAGTTGATCGTCATAGTATAGACCCACTTCATCCTGATCAAAGTAGAGAAGTTTGTCCGTAACTAGGGTGTTTTTTCATATCAGACAACGACCGAAGTGGTCATATGTTAGGGAAACGTATTTCTAATATTTTTAACAATGACAAATAATGAATGCCCTCATTCAAAATTCACTGCAGATGAGACAATATAGGGAGCAGAGAGAAACCATTCCTTCTAAAGCTCTAAAAATGACAGCACTCTCCAGTATGTCATGTGAACAAGTCTTCTTCGGGGTCAATGTCTTCAAGGCAAATTTCTTTTAAGGAAATATTAAATCCCTTAGCTTGCTGTTGCATTAATGAAACAATTCTATGTAAACCCATTACATAGCCAGCTGCAAACTGATTTTCATCAGATCCCAGAGTTTTTAAATATTGATGTTTTGATTCCATAGCAACTTCTTTTATCAAAAATCCCAAATCCCTAAGATAGTCTTTATACTTATCCATGAACTAAAATTTCCTCTTGTATGTCTCTTTTGCGATTTCTCTTAATTCCTTAGCCCTCATAGCATCGCTCTCCCAGTGGGGAGGTGTAGCGAATCGCCTCGGTGAGAGAGATGTCATCCTGCTGGATATTCCTGCGCCCCTGAGCGCTGCTGTCCCTCCAATTAAAGCGGGAGCTCCTCGCAATAGCGAGTAGGCGTGAAGACCATATCTTCCGAAGGGGATTTTGAAAATACATAAAACACTCTCTGGAAATCGACACTTCTACGAAGCTGTTTTGGGTGGTTAACTACCGCCTTCCAG
>JAJFMK010000070.1 GCA_021772215.1 Chlamydiota bacterium
GCGACAAAAAACTCTCCACCCACATCCAAGAATATGATGTTTCAGACCGCCTCCTCCGTGAGGTGATCGAAGATGATGAGGTTCAGGTTGAAACTAGCTACCGTTACGACATCTACGGCAACTGTATCCTCCAAAAAAAGGGAGAGGCGATCTGGACCTATGAGTATGACGCCCTGGGCCGTCAAATCAAAGAGAGCGACCCTTTTGGCCATACCACGCAGATTCTCTATGACGAAACGTACCAAAACCATCTCGGCCAGACAGTCCTCAAAAAAACCGTCATCGATGCTCAGGGTAACTGGGAGGTCACCGTCCATGATACGCTTGGCCGAGAGAGCTTTTTCCAAAAGCTAAGCCCTTTTGGGGTATCTCTCTACGAGCGCAGCACGGTTTATGACAGCTGCGGCCAGCCCTGCCGCATCACAGAAAACAACCAGATCACCTCTATCACCTACGACCCCCTAAATCGGCCTAAAGGCTGGGTCCGCGCCCTTGGTACCGACGAAGAGAGGCGCTGCCAAACAACCTACAATGAGCTTGGACAGCGTAAATGTTATATCAAAGGCGACGGAACAAGGCTCAACTACTCCTACGACCCCCTCGGCAGGTTGACCGCCCTCTCCAGCAGCGATGGCTCTGTCTCTTACCGTTATAGATACAATGAACGCTCCGAGCTGATCCTAGTCGAGGATCTCATCAAAAACCAGCATGAGCTGCGCAGCTACACACCTGAGGGCTATCTGGAGGAAGAGCGCCTCCAAAATGGCCTCTCCTTTAGATATAGCTACGACGCACTAGGCCGCACAAAGCAGGTGACACTCCCTGATGATAGTCGGATAATCTACCACTCAATCTCATCCATTGAAAGAGTCGACAGAGAGGGCAAATCTCTTTGGACCCATCGCTACGACAGCTTTAGCGCTCAAGGCCGCCCTCTCCAGGCCACCCTCCTCAACGACGCCGGCACCATTAACTACAGCTACGATTCTATCGGTCGGCCCACGGCCATCTCACACCCGCTTTGGTCTCAAACAGATATCAGCTATGACTCCCTCGGCCGCCTCACCTCCTACATTGGGCAGGAAGAGCCTCACCGCTTCACCTACGACGCTCTCCATCAGCTGACTTTCGAAGAGGGCAACCAGACCCATATCTACGCTTACGACCCCAATCAAAACCGCATCGAAAAAGATGGCCTCTGCTATAGCCACAATGCCCTCAACGAACTTAAAAGCGACGGCCAAAGCTACTATAGCTACGACCTCTGCGGCAACCTCACTAAGATCACTAGCCCAAACCAGACCCTAAAGCTCTCCTATGATGCCCTCGACCGCCTCATCGCCGTCGAGGTCAATGAACAGACCACTCACTACAGCTACGACTCCCACCACAGGCGCCTCACCTCTCAAAACAGCCAAACAACCCACTTCCTCTACATCGACCAAAACGAGGTCGGCGCCCTCCAAGACAACCAGATCACCCAGCTGCGCGTTCTAGGCATCGGCCTCGGTGCTGAGATTGGCGCCGCCATAGCTATCGAACTAGACAACATACCCTACGCCCCCCTCCATGATCATAATGGCAACCTCACCGCCCTCATCTCCTCCGACGGCCAGCTCCTCGAAACCCTCCACTACTCCGCCTTCGGTGAGTCAACCACCTCAACACACTCCCCTTGGACCTTCTCCTCCAAGCGCCACGACCTCGAGACCAACCTCATCTTTTTCGGCCGCCGCTACTACTCCCCACACTTAGGCCGCTTCATCACCCCCGACCCCGACTACAGCTCCCTCCACCCCTACCACTACACCAACAACAACCCCCTCACCAACCTCGACCTCTACGGCCTCGAACCCCAAAACTACTTCGACTCCCCCACCCTCGACTTCCTCTACAACAGCACCACTGCCCTCCTCTACTGCACCGGCTGGGCCATAGATAATATCGGTTTTCACTTCGTTCCCTTCCCAATATTTAGAGACATCCTTCACTCCATTGGTAGCTTACTGATGGGCAGAGGACTTGTCTGGGAACCGCATTATCCTTCCGCTGTCGCTGAAACTGAAGTCATTCATGGGGATATTTCTCGTGACAAATCTGAAATAGATGTCGGCGGAATGTTAACTGAAAAGGATGACTCAACAAAATCTGCCAAAAGGTTGAAAAGGGATAATACTTGCGTCGTAGATTTCTATTCCCCTAGCCATGGATTTGTTGGAGATCTGATATCAACCGTTCTTAACTGGTTACAGTTTGACACCTCATCAAGCCGACTTCTTCGTTCCCAGATACGTGATTGCCTTGCTGCTAATCCCAATCAAACAGTTACTGTACATGCTCATAGTCGAGGGGGAGCCGTGCTAGAAAATGCCCTATCGAAAATGACTCCAGAAGAGAGAGGGAAAATTCGGATTTATACCTACGGTTCTGCCGCTCTTATTCACCCCTCTCTGGCAAAAGAGGTTGTGAATTTTGTGGCTAGCAATGATCCCATACCCACACTCTGCAATCCCATTCGCTTTCTTCGGGTCTTTTTTGGAGAGCAATACAATATCATCAAGATTCGCTCTACTGTGAATCCCTATACTGCACATGGTATAGAAGAGAGACCCTATCTAACAGCAAGGGCCATGGCAATCATGGGTAAAATAGATTGGGTGCCTCCTTAATCGATTGCCTCTAAATAGTGTTCATCGACTAAAATTTTGTATCCACCGAACGGCAGCTCAAACACATCAATGATTCCCCAAAATTTAATAAATTCACCTCTGAAGCGATAATCATCAATGTATCCATAAAAAGTGGTAAAATCTTCTTGAATAGAAGAGCTGCTTTCTTGCTGAATATGAGTGACTCGAAGAATCGTCCCTTTCGGAATGACTGCCACAATAGTTCTTGGCTTAGACAACCGTTTACGACTACCATCATGATCTGCCCAATCATTTCCATGTTGCCAATAGAGATCTACATCCCTAGGTGTTCCGTTCAAATAGCCAGGTGCATGAAGAGTGTACTCATAATGCACTTTACCGATATAAGGCCCCACAACCTCTGCCTTGACCAAAAAAAGATCTCCCTTGGTCACATATCTATGACTAACGAGCTCCTTCGCCTCCGGACAGTCAGTTACATTGTAAAAAATTGGAAATGTACAGCCCGCCAAACAGAAAATCATAGCTACAAATAGGTATTTCTTAACTTTTATCATTATCAACAGCCTCTAAAAAGTGCTCATCTATCAAAACTGTGTGTCCACCAAAAGGCAGCTCAAATACATCAATTATCCCGCAAAACTCAATCAAATCTCCTCTAAAGCGATAATCATCGAGAAAACCATAAAACGAATTAAAATCCTCTTGAATTGAAGAACTGCTCTTTTGCTGAACATGAGTGACCCTAAGTACCGTCCCTTTCGGGATAACTGCCACGATAGTTCGTGGCTTGGACAACCGTTTTCGACCACCTTCATGATCTGCCCAATCATTGCCATATTTCCAGTAGAGATCAATATCCTTAGGTGTTCCATTGAAATAGCCTGGTGGTTTTAGCATATACTTTGGATATACCATTCCAATATATGGTCCCACAACATCTGCTTCCAATAGAAACAGATCCCCCTTAGTCACATATCTATGATTAACAAGCTCATTTGCCTCCGGACAGTCAGTTACATTGTAGTAAATAGGAAACATGCAACCAGCCAAACAGAAAATCATCACTGCTAATAAGCTCTTCATAACTTTAACCATTATCAACAGCCTCTAAATAGTGTTCATCCACTAAAACTGTACGTCCACCAAACCGCAGCTCAAATACATCAATGATTCCCCAGAATTTAATAAATTCACCTTTGAAGCGATAATCATCAATGTATCCATAAAACGTTGTATAATCCTCTTGAATTGAGGAACCGTCTCTTTGTTGCACATGCGTTACTCGAACTATTGTACCTTTAGGAATTACAGCTGCTATAGGATCTGGTTTAGACAGCCTTTTAGGAACACCATCGTGCTCATACCAAGAGTTACCATATTTCCAATAGAGATCAACATCCTCTGGCGTCTCTCTAAAATAGCCCGGTGGTTCAAGAGAGTAATCAGAGTACACTTTTCCGAAATACGAGAGTCCCCGATAGCGTTCCACCAAAAACAGATCCCCCTTGGTCACATATCTATGACTAACAAGTTCCTTTGCCTCCGGACAGTCAGTAACATTGTAGTAAATAGGATAGGTGCAGCCAGCCAGACAAAAAATCATTGTTGCTAATAAGCTCTTCATAACTTTAGCCATTATCAACAGCCTCTAAATAATGTTCATCCACTAAAACTGTATATCCATCAAAGGGCAATTCAAACACACTAACCAATCCGCAAATCTCAATAAACTCACCTTTGAAACGGAAATCATTGATACAACCAAAATACGAAGTAAACCGCTCTTGAATCGAAGAGCTACTCATCTGTTCTACATGAGTCACTCGAACTATCGTCCCTTTGGGGATTACGGCTACTATAGTGTCGGGTTTAGACAGCCTTTTAGGACCACCATCGTGCTCATACCAAGAGTTTTCATATTTCCAATAGAGATCAACATCCTTGGGTGTACTTCTGAAATAGCCTGGGGGTTCTAGGGTATACTTTGAGTGTATTTTTCCAATGTAAGGTCCCACAACTTCAGCCTTTACCAAGAATAGATCCCCCTTGGTCACATATCTATGACTAACAAGTTCCTTTGCCTCCGGACAGTCAGTAACATTGTAGTAAATAGGATAGGTGCAGCCAAACAAACAGAAACCAAGAAATGAAACAATTGGTATCTTGTTAAAAATCCCCATCATCTACCTACCCTTGGGAGGAATAAAATTCTACGACATCATTAAACGTCTTCGGCCTAGGTGCCACCTTTCCTTCTAAGATCATACTATGCATATGGCCCCAAGGACAGTTCAATACGAATGACTCGTTATTATTTCTTTTGAAAGACACTTTTGCAATCCCCCCCGGAACCTCCACTTCCTCAGGACAATAAAACATGATATCGTCTGTCGTAACCTGTCTTGGGCCCATAAGTATGCCCTGACTTGAGGTCATTGTCAGTTTTTCACCCTTTTCAAAGCCATGAAACGTAAAGGCATAGGTAGCAAGATTTCTATTGACTAACTTAGCTTCAATGTAGGCTTCTTTACCCTTACCTAAGCTCATTAGTGGCCAGGGAGTAACACTAATTTCACCCTTTAATTCCCCATTTTCATTCTCAACTAAAAACGTAATCTCTTCTCCTGGAAAAAAACCTATACCCTCTATCACTCCACCTGGTACACCATAGACTTCAGCCACTTGAGAAGTCTGAAGCTTTGTTGATGAAACTCTGAACGCTGTCGATAACTCCTCACCTAAAACTATCAACCTCCTCAGCTTCACCACAACCAACTCGTCTTCAGGAAGATTGTGAAATAGAAGGAACCATTTATGGTGGCCTTTATAATTTTCATGAATCTCTTTTCCTGTTACCCCTTTCGAAAGTAAAAAATCAGGCGGTGCATATTCAATAGAGAGATAAAATTCGTCCCAACCATCAAAGCCCTCCGAAGTATTCCCATGAAGGGAAAATAGGACCGATAAGAGAAAAACAGCAGTTTTAAAGAAATTCATAATTTAATCTCGATTTTAATCAGATAATTCAAAATATTCACAGTATTTTCGGCTATTTGGTTGAACCAATACTGTTACAGGCAAACCGTCAACTTTAAAGTAGCGTTCTCCACAAAGGCACGTCTCGGTAACAGGCTTCGGGTTAAGCTCAAAAGTTATCCGTTTTTGGTTTACTAAACCCCCGCATAATTCAGTTCTTTCTTCGACCCAAAGGTTTGCAGTCAGAAGAAGGCTAGCCTCCCCAGAAGGATTATCAGCCGAATCCAATGAAAGACCTGTAATTTTGGTATTCGAAGATGCTGGTTCAATAAAAACAGTAACATGCCCATCTGTATCAACATCAGAGCGACATTGTATTTTTCCACTCCCATACCAATATGTCAAAAGCCCTGGAAGATGCTCATAAGTCTCTGTAGGACTCCACTCTGGCCTCCCCCACGTCCTTTGTGGAGCAAAGTCAAATGTGCTTGCAAAAGATTGAAGTTCTTTCTTCAGTTCATCAATTTGGTTCACATGACCACCAAAAAAACGCTCCTTAAGAGTCTCAAGGTTTGAGATGACGACTAATTTATTCCCTTCTTGCAATACGAGAAAGCACGCGGTGGCTGGCATAGATTGCTTTGCATGTCTTTCAACTGCAACCACGACAAACAACATTCTGTCATTTATCATCTCCTCAGAGAGGATTGTACTTTCTTCAACCTCGAGAGAAGTTCTATAACAATCGAGTACAGACTTATGGAAATAAGCTTTGAGTAACTCTTCATCATATATTGGGAGATCACCCTCAGAAAAAAGTTCTACTTCAGCCCTTATAAAATCCCCTTCAGCAGTACTAAAGTCGACAGACACCCTCCTATCATCTGTGATTGAATCAGATATACACCATCTACTATCACCATAATCCAAGCGTTGGCATGAAAATGTATTTTCAGGAGCGCAATAACGATCATTTACAGCCTTTCCCAAAAGCCCCGCTCCATCCCCCTCTTGCGTTGAACTCTGCTCTTCCACTCTGGATTTGGTAACCTTAATAATAATAGGATACGAATCCACACAAGATGAAACAGCAAACACCAACATAAATAAATAATATATTTTATTACACATAAGCTATTAAACCATTAAAAAACAAATAAACACATATACAAGCATAAGAAATGAGTATTTTCAAGAAAACCAGAAATAAATTAGTAGCAATACTCCACCAACCCAATAGCAAACGCTTCAAAGTCTGAATCACCCTCAAGAAGAATAATACTCAGAGACGACTTTGAAATCCTTGGGTTTAGGTACAACCTTTCCTTTTAAAATCGAATCGAAGACATTTCCCCAAGGACAGTTTAGAGAATAAACGTCCTTGTTACCTCTTTTAAAGGTCAATTTTGCAGTCCCTCCCGCTACTCCTTTCACATCTGGAGAATAGAGCATAACAGCCTTAGTTGTGATCTCGTTAGGCCCAACCACCTCTAATTCTGAAGCGGAGATCATTGTAAGCTTTTCATCGTCTTTAAACCCGTGAAATGCAACATGATAAATAGTTAAATTTCGATTGGCCAACTTCGCCTCAATATAAGTCTCTGTGTCATCGCAAAAGCTAATTAATGGCCAAGGAGTAAATTTCACAGAATCCATAAATTTCCCACTTTGATTCTCCGCAATGAAAGTAACTTCCTCGCCAGGAAAGTATCCAACACTCTCAACAACAATACCTGAAACACCGTGATACAGCGAGGCTTGGGTCTTCTTAAGCTCATCAGATGAGAGCTTAAAAGTTGTCAGCAACCTGCCTCCATAAGCTAATTCTCTTTTTTGTTTTAGAACAATTGATTCATTTTCCGGGACATTATGAAACAATAAAAACCACTTATAATGCCCCGCAAAATGCTCAACAATTGTTTTCCCAACATCTTCATGAGACAATAAAAACTCTGGTGATGCGTACTTGAATGAAAGATAAAATTGGCCTTCTTCTTTAATATCCGGGGCACTGTCTCCATGTAGTATTGGACTGCTGATAAATGTTAACAGACCAAGTATGCAAAATAGAGTTTTCATAAGTTTTAAACCTCAGATGTAGACAAACGATAATTATTTAAGTCATTAATGAACTGCATACAGATCTTCTGGAGATTATGGCCTAGAGTGATTGCATGCTGTCCTGTTGATAACAAGATACCCTCCCCGGGCTCCGTAAGATCTGTAGCATACTGTCTCTGAAAGACAATTGCCTCTCCCTCTTTAAGAGCTAACTCTACGTTGATATGGCTATAATAGTTTGCATATGAACTGCTCTCTAAATCAAGAATCTTTCCTTCGATGACATAATCTGATCCTTCCAAACCCCTCACGATGTCATAGCCAGCATTCTCAAGCTCTTCCCTAAAAGCGTTCACCATCCATTTAGGTACATTATCCACCGTCTTGACAACAAACATCGGCATATAAAAGAGATTACGTATGACACCAATCGCCTGATCTTCTCCTCTCAAATCTTCAAAAGGAGCGACTGCAACACTCACATTTTTTGGCTCTTGAACAGGATAAGCTGGACAATACCCAAGGTGTGTCTGAGTGCAACATCCTGATGTCAAAATCATAATTGCTCCAGCGAGTAGATAAATCGATGATTTCATAATCATTCCTCCTTATATGACCCCAAAATTCTCCAAAATTACCCGCTAAATGTCAACAAATAGAATTTATTAACAATTTAAATAATTATTCTATACAAATAAGTTTAATTATTTACAAATATACAGTATTATTATAAAATATAAAAAACAAGGAAGGTTTATATGGTTACAGTATTTACTCGCACAGTTGAAGTTGAACACTCAACAGTTAGCTATAACATTGATCCTAAAACAGGTAGGGCAATAGTTCGTCAACAAGAATCTATAGCCTTTGAAGTTAAACAGGATGGAAACGGAACTTTGACTTACCGAATAACGCGTAACCAACCAGCCACAGGAAGAAACCAAACTGTTTTGGATCTTGCAAAGGGTATCGCAGTGGGCGGCATAGCTGGGTACATCATTGGAAGGATCATTCATTATACTCTGGTAGAGCCCTGCGAGGCTGAAGCCATTGAGGATATCGCACAGTACGTCCTTAAACACAGTTTAGCTGACCTAGGCAGTGCAATTGAAACTGGCACAAAGAGTTTATTTCAATTAAGCCAGAAGTTGGGAATGGATCCGAGCATTCTGATGGCCTGATTTATTGTGAACGTACAAGTTCTGGTTGTGTATAAGTTTATGTGCAAAAACTTATACACAATCTTTGAACAAAAATTTGCAAATAAATCTTTTTTTGAATATCTGAAAAAGGATTGATTTGAATCAAGGGCAAATAACCTAACTTTCCTGAGATAATATTAAGTGCACCCTATTGTCAAGACAGGTTTTTCTCTATTCTTTAGGAGATCTGGTTTGTCTCTAGTTTGTGTGTTTACAGGCCCCAGGCCAAGGGAGGGGGTACCCTCTCCCTTGGCCTG
>JAJFMK010000008.1 GCA_021772215.1 Chlamydiota bacterium
CGATGTGGACTACGACGACTCAGGGGCGATTGGCAAGCGGTACCGAAGACATGATGAGATCGGAACGCCATTTTGTGTCACCGTCGACTATGAGAGCTTAGAAGATGGAACTGTCACTCTACGCGACCGTGATACGATGGAGCAGCGAAGGATCTTAATCAGTGATCTGCGCTCTGAGATCGCGGCAAATCTCTAAGTCTAAAGAGAGAGCCTCTAGAAGGTTTTTCAGATCGCGGTCACTCTTTGTCTTTCCCGTATAAACCGCTTTGATCATCAAATTCTTGGGCGTATGTTCTGTCGGAATGAACTCAATGATATCGGCTTGGTAGCCCACTGTCTGTAGGATTTCAGAGCGAACGGCGTCGGTTGCAAGGGCGCTGAGCCGCTCCTTAATCACACCATGCTTTAGAAGAGCTTTGAGAGAGTCGCTTTTGATGGACTTTAGCCCCTCTTGGTGACAGCAGGGGACAGCTAAGATCACTTTCGCTTTCCAAGAGATGGCTTTGCATAGAACTAAATCTGTGGCTTTGTTGCAGGCGTGAAGCGAGATCACCATGTCTGGCAACGTTTCGGGCTCATATGTAGAGATATCTCCAGAACAGAAGGAGAGATTTCCTGTGGTGATTTTATTGAGTTCATCGATGAATTTCTTTTGGTTATCGACGCCGACAATTTTGATATCCATCTTCTTCAGACCGTTGACGAGATAGTCGAGGCCAAAAGTGAGGTAGCCGCGGCCGCAGGCTAAGTCGAGGATGTGGGAGCCCTTTTTTAGATGTGTTAAAAGCGGTTCGACTAATCTTAAGTACTGGTTGATCTGAACAAATTTATCGCGTCGATCTCGTTTGATTGAGCCGTCTTGGTTTTGAATTCCCAGCTCGATGAGAAAGGGGTGCGGTGTGTCCTCTTCGAGAAGATAGTTTTTCAGGCGGTTGTGAGGCTTAATCTGCTCTTTTTCTTTTAGAGCCTTTCGAAGAGTGGTCTGCTTGCCTTTTTTGCTGGTTAAGATCTGAATCATCTCGTCTTCTTCGTAGATCTGTACCTGTCTAAAGTTGGATTTAAGCTCCTCTAAAAGCTCTTGAGCCCGTATTGCGGAGACATTTTTATGTTTTACCTGTTTTTGGTCAAAGTAGGAGACCTGATATTTCTGATCGGGAAGTTGACGGATGGCGATGCGTAAGATGTCGCCGGAAATTGGGCTGCTTAAGATCGCTTTTGTAAACATGCTTGTAGCTGCTCTTGGAAGCCGGCTAAAGTCTGAACCCCGCCGGAGTGAATAAAGAGAGATAGACCCTGCAGCAGTCCCTCCTTTTCCCACTGTTTTTTCTCTAAAAAGAGTTTTGCCGAGTAGATTGGATCTAAAAGGATACCCTGCTTTTGGGCAAAATCTTTGATGAAGCAAAATAGTTTGGGGCTGGTGGCACCAAAGCTCTTTAAGGTCGAGGGGCGGTGGAGGATAATATTTTTTGGCTTTGGAATCGTTTGGCCAACCGCTTCAGCCATCCAGAGGCGGTAGTTGTTAACTCTTCTTTTGAAAGACTCCTCCTCATCGGCCAAAAGAAGGATATGAACTTTAGCCCGATGGTTAATTGAATTAAGATAGAGAGCCGTGGCTGCGGCCATCATCCCTGTTCCTGCCTCAATAAAAATTTGATCAAAGCGGCAGCTAAGCTCCTCTTCGTTGTTAAGAATGTCTAGCGGAAGTGTTAAGGCCCCCATGATCGACTCTTTGCAGCTTCCTCCCTCTTCGATAACAAAGCGTCCTCCCTTCGCCTTTTTCCAGCGCGCTGCTACCAGATGTCTTGTTTTCCACTGATCACGGCTAAGCCAGCTGATCTGCTCGTCGGGGACGAGGAGCTTCGTATAAAGAAAGTTACCCTTTGGCTCTGTGTTGGGTCGTCCCACTAGGAGCAGATGGGGTGTGATCCCACGCTGGATGAAGAGCTGGGCGGCTGAGAGGATGTGGTTGGAGTAGGCGCCGCCCATCAAAAGCACCTCTTTGACCCCCAGCTGCTCCAATTTGGGAAGGAGGCTCGAATATTTTCTTACCTTTGATCCTGAAAGGGATAGAGAGAGCTCATCGTCTCGCTTGATAAGGGAGATGTTACTTAAGTTACTCTGTTTCAAGGGATGTGCGCGGGACTTTGTCGCAAATTCTGGTTTTGGCTCTCGATAGAGGGGGCGGTAGTGCATGGCCAAGAGAATAGCCGATTCCCCCTTTTTTTCTAAAGACAAGGATCCGTTGTCAGAAATTAGAATCTCCGATTAAGATGGCCATTTTACTAATTCTTAAGAGGTTTACAATGGAAAAATTCAAATGTCTAATTTTTACTTTTGTCATGGGAGCTGTCCTACAGCCGCTATCCGCATTTACCCTAATTAATCAGACCGAGAAAAGAGCGAACTGTGAAGGTGCAAGAGGCTTTTCGCACCTCAGATGAGAGTGGCAAACTCTCCTCACCCGTGCCATTCAATGAGGATGTAGAGCCTGTTGTCGTTCCTGCTAACGACTCTGTTGATATCTCCATCGAGTCCTGCACAGATCTTCTCGTTGGCATCGTTTTGGTTGAAGAGAGACAGACGGCAAAGGGAATCACGATTACAACCACAACAAGGACAACCTGTTACGGCCCCTATGGCGGATATGACTCTATCAATGATGATTGGGGTCTCGTTATCCATAAGCCCTACCGCTATGGCGACTATCGGGATTATCTTAATAAAGATTTGGACTACGGGATTAAGTGCCTTTCACCCAGATGGGTTGGCCAAGTTGAGCCTTTAGGAGTTCTTCCAGCTCAACTGAAGTAATAAACATATGTAAGGAGTTAACCATGTCTAAATTTATCACTTTTCTATTTTTGGGAGCTGCTCTGCAACCCCTTTGCGCTTTCACTATCATTAACCAAACTGACAAGCATCGCACCGTGAAGGTGCAGGAGGCAAGTCGAGTCTATAAGGATGATGGAAAATCTTCGACTGTTGTGGCCAACAACGAAGATGTTAAACCGGTGGTCGTGCCACCTCACACCTCCTTAGAGGTTTTCATCGAACCCTGTACAGATCTTCTTGTTGGAATGATAAAACCTATAAATCAGTTTGCATCGATGATTCTGACAACTAGCTACGGTCCCTATGGGAAATATGAGATGATCAATGATGAGTGGGGACTTCTAATCCATAAGCCCCACAAATTTGGCGGCATACGAGACCTTTACAATATAGGACAAGACTACGGCATCATGTGTCTTTCTCCTGATTGCATTGGTAATGTTGATCCTACGGGAGATCTGCCAGCTGAATTGAAGTAAAAGATAAGTCGATCCCCCTTTTCAGGGGGATCGATGTTTGGTTACTCCTTTTCTTGAGGGAGATATTTTTTGCCTACGTTATAGAGAACGGAGAAAATTCCTACAGCGTGGGCT
>JAJFMK010000071.1 GCA_021772215.1 Chlamydiota bacterium
AAGCAGATATAGGTGAAGTTGCCATAGGCAAAGAGGGTGACAAAACGACGGAATGTGAGAGTGCCCTCTTCGTAGAGTATGAGAGTATAGAGAAGAAAAAAGAGGGTAATTACAAAAAGTTTTAGTTGGTCAAGGGAGCCACTTAGTGTTGTCACTTCAGTCACTGTGCTAATCAGTAGATGAAGGGATAAGAAGAGGAGGGTCATAACTGTTGCGAAGAGGTAGAAAAGGGTGGAACTCTTCAACCGACCTAAAGAGAGGAGATAGAGGGGAATTGTGGCAGAGGATAGGATAAAGGTGAGACTCTTAGGATTTAGGAGCCCATGGCCGCCGTCGGATGGGATAATCGTTCCCGACAACAGAAGAAGGGCATAGAAGAAAATGGTTAGTTTTTCTAGGGGAGCAATATGTGTTTTTTTTAGGAAGCTTGACATCTCTTAAGGGCCTGGACTATTCTCGCAAGTTCTACATTTGAGATCAAGTTAATGACGGTTACTGAAGAGCGAAGTCAGGCATATAGTAGTGGAATGGAGGCTCCCTTCTATGAGGAGGTCTATCCATTGATAGAAGAGTCATCTCTCTCTTTTTTTAGAGCATCGCGTCATCATGCTCTGTTCCACATCATCTCTTTGACACTGATTGCCCTCGAGCTTATTCTCTTTAGCTCCCTTTTTTCTACCATTTTGGGCTCCGCATTTTTAGCAGCCTCCTTCTCTATCATCTTCTTTACGCTCTTTTGCTACGCACTTTTGCGCATCTACATGGTGGCGAGAAAGGGTGAACAGATCGAGCATATCAGAGACTGTTTTGTGATGATCTGCCAAGAGCAGCTCTTCTGTCCCCAGGATGCGATGGAGTATCATAAGAGTCTCTCTTATGGCCTGCGCAAGTTCGCCGAAGAGCTCAAAGGGAAAGAGGAGTCCATCTTGCCGCTACCTCAACTTTTCGGGGGATATTTCATCGATGTGGCAGCGCTCAATCGCTTCTTTTTTTCTGCAGACCTCCTTAAGATGCGGGAGCTTCTCCTTCAAACAGTTGTCTTGGAACATCTCGAAATGGTAAAAAAGGCGCCCATTAACCTCGATGTTCACGCCTCTTTAGCCAATGCCTATATCCTCCTCGCTAATCTCTATGCGGAAAAGGGAGGTAAGAAGGCTGCTAAAGGCTGGTTAAAGGATAAGTTTCGCCAAGCCTGCAGCTCAGCCATCGAGGAATATAAAATTCTTTTAGACTATGCCCCCGGTGATCCTTGGGTTCATGCGCAGCTCGGTTATATCTATCGTGAGCTGGAGATGCGAAGACAGGAGATCCATGAGTATGAAAAAATTGTTTTCTTAAGGCCAGCTGACTTAGAGAGCCTCTCACATTTGGGAACTCTCTACTTCAATGAAGGGCAGATGGCAAAGGGCTTGCAAATTTTTGAATCCTTAAAACAGGTTGATGAATCGAGAGCAGAAGATCTGATCTCCTCTTATGGTATCCATCTCTACAGCTAAAAACTAACCATGCGACACGTTACACTTCTTCTTTGTCTCTTTTTTACGCTCCATTCCACTTATGAAAATGGCCTGCCTCTCTACTACTACCGCTATAAGCAGTTTACCAACTTTGGCGATGAACTTTCGCTAAAGATTGTTGAGCGCATTGTGGGCCACGAGATCAATGTTCTGTCGCACGCAGAGGTCCCCCTTTGCAATAAAAAACTTTTGGCGCTAGGCTCTCTACTTATTTTGTCGCGTGATGGTGATGTCCTTTGGGGCACAGGAATGAATGTCAAGCGGCTTGACCTCAAGTATTTTCGCTTTTCCGATCTCGATATTCGCGCCCTTCGCGGCCCCAAAACGCGCCAGTTTCTGATCGATAATTTTGGCATTGAGCCGGCGGAAGTTTATGGTGATCCCGCCCTATTAATGTCTCATCTCTTTCCGGAGTTTCAAAGAGCTGAGGTGCCTCTCTACCCCTTTATCCTTATCCCTCACTGCTCAGATCTAGAACTCTACCCTAAAGAGCTCTACCCATATGTTGTCTACCCCACAGACCCTTGGGAAGAGGTGGTGGAGAAGATTACTCAAAGCGCTTTTGTCATCTCAAGTTCTCTACACGGCATCATCGTGGCTGAGAGCTTTGGAATTCCCGCTAGGTTTCTTAGCGGCCGAAGCGAACCCCTTTTTAAATATGAAGACTACTACTTAGGAACAGGGCGAGAGCTCACTTTCGCCAGCTCAATCGAAGAGGCGCTTCAGATGGGAGGGATGGAGCCGCCACAGTGCGACCTAGTTAAGCTATATGAAGCGTTTCCCTTTGACTGTTTCCCTAATGCAACAAAACAGGATATACCATCACTTTACCATGAAAAAACTTGTACTCTCTCTTCTTCTCGTCACGGCCCAACTAGTCGCAATTAACGCGCATATTGATCTCGAAGAGAGATCTCAACCTTTTGTGTTGGAAACTAGAAGGCTTCAAATCCCCGGATTTTCCGATGCGTTTAACCCTTCAATTGTCCGCTGGAATGGGGGGATTCTTTTAAGCTTTCGTGCACGGGACCCCTTGACGAAATCCACCAATCTGGTTGGCTTTGTCTGGTTAAACGAAGAGCTCGAACCGATAACAGACCCGGCGCTTCTACAGATCAAAAGCGATTCTCTAGGAAGAGAGTCGGTTCAAGATCCACGGCTGATCGTTGTTGAGGATAAACTCTTCATGGTCTACAGCAATTTGACAGAGATCTCTCCTGGAGACAGTCAACGGCGCGTCTTTTTAGCTGAGGTTCAGTATAATGAGGGGAGCTTCTCCGCTATGGAGCCCCAGCTGTTTAGGCACTTTGATGCCGATAGGGGAAAAAAGTATGAGAAGAACTGGGTTCCTTTTGACTATGCGGGTAAGCTCTTTCTCAGCTATAAAATCGATCCTCACAGGGTCTTTTTAACTCTTCCCGAAGAAGAAAGCTGCTTGACCCTCTCTGAAACCGCCGGCAAGGTGAAGTGGGATTATGGCCAGCTTTTTGGTGGCACACCCGCCCTCTTTGTTCGCGGTCAATATCTCTCCTTTTTTCACTCCTCAAAAGCGATCTATTCGCTCCAATCTCAAGGAAAAAGGATGACCCACTACTTTATCGGCGCCTACACCTTTGAGGCGGCCCCTCCCTTTGCTCTGACAGGTTTAAGTCCTGAGCCTATTGTTGGTGAAGGCTTCTACAATGGGCCTGCCTATAAAACCTGGAAGCCCTTACGTGTTGTCTACCCTTGCGGGATTCTAGAGATGGATGATGTCCTCTGGATATCATATGGTAGGCAGGATCATGAAGCGTGGCTCGCCAAGGTGGATATTGATGGACTGCTCGCCTCACTCACGCCGATCGCAACCGATGAGGGGTCGGGAATGCACAAAAAATAGAGAACGGTGGTCACTAGCGAAGCCGTAGGTTGCGCAATCGTAGTTTATTTTGCTTTTTGGCCGTATGACCTATCTCCGGCGTCGCCAAGACCTGGGACAATGTACTTTTTTTCGTTGAGGATGGGGTCGACGGCTGCTGCGATTACTTTGACTTCGGGAGCTATGTTGTCAAAGCCCTCTTGTGTGATCATGACACAAAGGAAGGTAATGTTCTTTGCTCCCTGCTGTTTTAGGTAGTCGATCGCGCTGTTGACAGAGCCGGCTGTTCCCACCATTGTGTCAATGATAAAGACCGACTTATCTTTTACATCCGGTACGCCGATGTAGCTGACAAAAGGAACAAAGGTTTCCTCATCTCGCGCCATGGCAAAGAATCCCACTTCGGCGTGGGGAAACACCTTTTGAACACCCTCTAGAAGCGGCATTCCTGCGCGCAATATCGTTACAAGCACGGGCTCCTCTTTGTAGCTGAGGTGGGAAGCTGTTCCAAGAGGAGTTTGAACATCCACTTCGACCTTTTCAAGCTCCTCCATTGCGGTGATAGCTAGATATTCCCCAATTTTGCTGAGGCTTTCTCGAAAACCGGCTCGTCCAGTCTCCTGATGGCGTATACGCGCAATATGGTGATGTAGATAGAGCGAGTTATTCAGCACCTCTGCTGAAAGGGAAAAAGAAAGACAAAGCAGTGTGAGAATGATTCTGTTCATAAGTTACCTCCAACTTGTTGTTCAAAAATAGAGAAAAAAATCGTTTTTTAGAATCAAATTTTTGCCTCCCGTAACTGGCCTACAGTGCGCTGTAGTCGACTGTTCTCTCTTCTTTCCCTTCCCATTTATTCCTCTCAAAGTGTACAAATTGGGGAGGAGATCGCTATGTCTGAAAAACCTCATGTCCGTGGAAATCCATACCTTCCATTTATTTTTGGCCTCATTGTGCTTCTCGGTGCCTCGGGAACTTACTATCTGTTTGCGCAAGAGAGGGGGCTGCCGATTAAGCAGCCGGTGAGTCTGGAACTCGATCGTTCGGGAAGTGCCATTGTTGCCCCTGTGCGAGAGCAACTGCAGTACCTTAAGATTCAAGATTCAAAAAAAGCTTACAGATTGGTGGCCGAGCAGTTTAAAGAGGTGATGCCGCTGGATAATTTTGAGGATTTTGTTAAGCAGTATTCTATCCTCGCCAGCTACCAGCAGCTCTCCTTTAGCCAGCCGGAAACGAAGGATGAGACGGCGATTGTGACGGCCTATCTACATGGAGATGGAGGCACGATTCCTATAGAGTATGCTCTTATTTCTGAGGGGAACCGCTGGAAAATTTTAGGATTTATCATCAACCAAGGAGCAGTGGAAGAGGAGGAGCTGGAATCTCTCTCTGAGCTCTTTCCAGTGGTCAACCAGCAACTTTTGGCGTTTAGAAAGAATCAGATCGCAGAAGCTTATAGCGTCGTCTCGCAGCAGTTTAAGGAGCAGACAGATCAAGGGGAGTTTGGCCGCTTCGCTCAGCGCTATCCAATCCTCTCAACCCATGCGGCAGCGCAGGTGATGGGGGGAGAAATTAACGAAAACCGCGCTGTATTGAAGGTGATTATTACCAAGGGGGAGGAGAGTGTTCCTTTAGAGTACCACTTGGTGAAGGAGGGTGACGACTGGAAAATTGTGGGACTTAGGGTCCTCTACCCTCAAGCATCGCTTGAGCCGCTCGAAGAGGTGCAGCAGTCTGAGCTCTTATCTGCAATCGAAGGACAGCTGGAGGCTATTCAGATGGGGGATGCTAGACAAGCTTATGAAGAGTTTTCTAGCGATGAATTTAAGAAGATGACCAGCTTTAACGTCTTCCAAGCTTTTTTGGAGGATCACCCCGGGTTGACTAGGGGAGGATCAGTCAAATATCTAGATGGGGGAGTAGAGGGAGAGATTGCCATTGTCCACGTCACCTTTGGTGAGAGGCCAAATCTATTTCACCTCACCTATCGCCTTATAGAGGATGATGAGGGTTGGAAAGTTTTAGGGATGACGCTTGAGGCGAAAAGTAGTGAAGATATGCAAGAGAAGCTCTCCACAACCAATCCGGCAGAGCTTGTTGATCAAATTGAGAGCTCCCTTCATCTTATCGCTGAGGCGCGTGATCAAGATTTTTATGACCGGGAGCTGTCCGCCGCTTTTCGTGACGGAACTTCTTTTCAGCAGTTCTTGATGTTTTTAGAGGATCATCCCGATTTGAGAAACCACCCTAAAGTTGAGCTTGTCGATGTGGGGATGGAGAGAGATCAATACCATGTTACCGTAAATCTTATCTCTGAAATGGGAGAGAATGAGGCGCTATTTATCTTGAGCGAAGGCGAAAAGAGATGGCTGATCGACCGGATCGAGATTCAAAGAGCCGAAGCCTCTACTGTCGAGACGCAAGGGGATGAGATTACCGTTGTTGTCGGAACAGAACTGGGGCCGATGGGCTATATTAAAAACCCCTCCGATCAGATCAAAGGCTTGAGCCTTCCGCTTTTTCTCAATCTCTACATTCCAAATAGCCGAGATGAAGAGCAGCTTAAGGTGATCCTTGTTCATCAGACTACCCGTTCAAAAACCTTTCCCGTTTTTGCAGATCTAGAAGGGGGTGGAAACAAAATTGTCTCCTTCTCTTTCGCGCCTCCGCCGGGTGGTTGGCCTGCAGGAGACTACGAGTTTCTTGTAACCACCCCCTATCGCGAAGTGCGCCATAAGATCCAGATTAGTGAGTAGAAAGGGGCTCCTATTTTGCAGATTATCGCCGGAATTTATAAGAAGCGCAAAATAGAGGCGCCCAAGGGTGAGAAGGTCAGGCCCACCTCTGAGCAGTTAAGAGAGGCGCTCTTCAATATCTGTCAGCAGAGGATAGAGGAGGCGCTCTTTTTAGATCTCTTTGCCGGCAGCGGAGCTGTCGGCCTTGAGGCGCTTAGTCGAGGCGCAAACCACTCGACATTTGTAGAGAATGATAAAGGGAGCTTTTCGATGATCAAAAGGAATGTGGCCGCTTTAGACTGTGGAAAAAGCGCTCGTCTTCTGCATGGTGACGCGACTAAGATGCTTCAAAAGCTGTCAAAAGAGGGTAGAGAGTTTGATATCATCTTTGCCGACCCTCCCTACTGTAAAGAGTCTTCCAATCGAAAAGATCTTCTCAGTGAGGAGATTGTCCGGCTGATCGATTTAAGTGATCTGTTGAGGAAAGGGGGGCTTCTCTTTGTTGAGGAGGGAAAAAAGGGACTCTTTGAAATGCCTCTAAAAACTTTAGAGCTTGTTAATGCGCGAAGCTACGGCGGATCAACTCTTTATCAGCTGGAGAAGGCGCTTTAAATCATTTTTGAGGGCGTTGAAGAGGGTGATCTCTCTTTTTAGGTTGTGACGCTCTGCCATCAAGGTTCCAATACTGCGCTTCCCTTTTAAGAGATCCTTTTTTAGCTGAAAATCAACAAATGTTTCTAAGAGCGCCTCTTTGTCGGTTCGTTCGCCCAGTCGTTGAGGAAGATCTGTGAAGTGGTAGTTAGCCAGCCGTTTGGGGATCAGGCCAACTTTATATTTTAGAAGATAGCGTAGGTTAAAATCCCAATCTTCAAACATCGTCAAGTTCTCGTCGAACCCTTTAAGCTCCTCCCACGCCTCTTTGGAGAAGATAAAGGCGTTATTGGTGAAGAGATTTTTTGTTAGAAGGGCGTGGAGGGTGATCTGCTTTGGTTTTAGAGGGTAGGGACGCTTTTTAAAGCTGCCGCGCTTTTCGATAATCCGATTTGAGTGGCATGCAACCCCTAAGAGATCATTTTGAGCTTCTAAGAGATGAATTCCCTCTTCTAAAAAGGTGGGCTCCCAGCTGTCATCATCGTCGAGATGGGTGATCCATGGGCTTTTTGCGAGGTTGATGGCTGCGTTGGAGGCGGCGGAGCCGTTGAGTCCCTCTCTTTCAATGAGACGGATGCTCTCTTTTTTAGAGATAATCTCCTGTAGCTTCGCCCCGGGGCTGCCCCAGTTGACAACTACGGTTTCATGGTGAGGATAGGTTTGGTCTTCTATACTCTTTAATGCGCGCCTTAAAAGTTTTGGCCGATCCTTCGTGCGCACAATCACTGTTACTTGTCGATTCATATAGAAGATGATACTCTACTTTAAAAAAGGTGAAAAGTGTCTAGTTTGGGTAAATATTATCTATATTTGGGATCCATGGCCCTGCTTGTGGCTGTGATTCTAAAGGTTCAAGGAGGAAATAAGAGCTCTTTTTTCTCAGAAGCGCCGCAGTTTCAAACTCTAAAGAGGCCAAAATATGAATTTGTCGTGGCGGCTCTTTTTCAAGATGAGGCGCCCTACTTGGAAGAGTGGCTCGCCTACCATCGCATGATTGGAGTCGACCATTTCTATCTATATAATAACTGTAGCGAAGATGACTATAAGGAGGTTTTGGCCCCCTTTATCGCTTCGGGAGAAGTTGAGCTGATCAACTGGAATGTCTGGACGAAGGGAGCTGAGGAGTGGCAAAAGCTTCGAGGGGCGATACAGAAGCATGCGTTGGCCAAAAGTCGAAAAGAGGCCTCTTGGCTACTCTTTTTAGATCTCGATGACTATCTCTATCCGGTGGAGAGAATGAATCTCCATGAAATCTTCTCCTCCTTAGGTGATGTGGGCGCTCTAGCCATTAATCGGCAACATTTTGGCACTTCAGGAGTCTTAGAACTTAGCGATGGGCTGCTGATTGAAAGGCTTACTCAACGAGCTCCCACCACTTGGGAGGAGAATCGAAATTTTCAAGTAGCACTACGCCCCTGCCACACCGTTACTTTTGCGCGCTATCAAGAGCCGATTCTGGTTCCGGGGTTCTCGCTTGTTATGGAGGATATGACAGCTGTGACGGGGAGAAAGACACCTCATGTGCATGTTGCGCTTCTGCGCATTAACCACTACTGGTCGAGGGATCAAAAGTTTTTGCTTTCAAAGAAGATGGAGAGACTTTCTCGCAACGGATCTGAACATATGGCTCAAAATCTAGAGATGATGAATCGCGTAGAGGATCGCTCTATTTTACGCTTCGCTTCGCTTCTTAAAGATAGATTAACCCCCCAAGAGGTCTCTAAAGAAGGGGCGGATGAGCCCCTTTGTCGCTTGGCGGAAACAGACGTAAGCGCAGGCGATTAAAACGATCTCGGGCGTGATAATGGGGCTGATAAAGGTGAGAATTAAAGCCGCATAGGAGAGCGCTGCACTTGCTGCGGCCCACTTCAATCTTCTGTTATTGTTGATGTTATTCATAAGGTATTATTTTAACACACATTCATAAAGCCCCGATAAAGCGGGTGTAAAGTTGTCTTTATTGGAGAGATGTTCGTTGTATAATGAGTATGCGCTCCGCGAAGATTATTTGATAACAAGATTTGACTTTTAGCAGATTCACCTCTTGAGTGCTAAATTTTGTTGACAGATAGAGAGAAAATTAGCTATTCTAGGGGCAAATGTTGGGACAAAGATCGAACAGTAAGCGTCCTTCGAAGGAGGAGCGCGAAAAACGGGTTCTTGTAGGCTGCATCGAGCACTATATACGTGAGCGCAGAGCTGTGGGGTCCAATACCCTTAAGGATGAGGGGTTTGACGACCTCTCTTCCGCGACGATCCGCAACTACTTCGCCAAGCTAGAGGCAGATGGCCTCTTAGAGCAGCTGCACGCTTCAGGTGGAAGGATTCCAACCGAGAGCGCCTTTCGCTGGTACGCAGAAGAGGCAAAGCTTGAATTGGCCGATTTTCAGCCTACAAAAAAAATGCAGGTTGAGAAAGAGAAGGTTTCAACGCTTCTGCAAGAGGCGATGGAGCAGCTCTCTTCAAAGTTGCATGGAGCGGCGCTTATCTCCTCACCGCGATTTGATCACGACTATATCGTCACAATCAAGCCTGTTGTAATCGACGCTCGCCGTCTTCTTTTAGCCTGTGTGACCTATTTTGGTGAGGTGGTGACAGAGATTATGAATTTTGAGGATCGTCTCCTCACCCAGCATGGCCTTCTTCGTCTTGAGCGCTACTTTGAGTGGCGCCTTACCGGGGGCGATGATCCGCCTGTCATGGAGGAGGATGAGGAGCAGTTTGCCAAAGAGCTCTATCAGGAATTGATGCTGCGCTATATCGTTCGCTACGCCAATTTCAATGACGAGGAGATCTACCGCTGCGGCTTTAGCCAGCTTCTGCAGTCGGGCGACTTTGAGGAGTCGACACTTTTGGCTGGGGCGCTAGGTCTCTTTGAAAATGGGCGCGTTATGAAGCATCTGCTCAAAGAGGCGATGAAGCAAAAATGGATTAAAATCTGGGTCGGCAGCGATCTGCCCAGCCTCGATGATCAGCCTCTTCCCGCCTCACTTTTGGCGATTCCCTACCGCATTGGCCCAAAAATTGTTGGCGCCTTTGCCGTTTTGGGTCCACTGCGCCTCCCCTACCACGACTGGATCCGGGAGCTGATAGAGGTAGAGCATGCGATCTCAGAAAAGTTAACCGAATTGGTCTATCGGCAGAAGATCTCCTACCGGATGCCCAGCGCCGATGAACACTATTTACCGACTGAAGAGAGACTCTGGATTGAGGACTCTTCAAAAACCTATTTGTTAGAGGATAAACGATGAGTGAAGACGAAGGCTCTACCGAAGAGCTTGAACCTGAGGTTCTCGAAGAGATTGTTGAGGAGCCACAGGAAGATTACAAAGATAAATATCTGCGACTTCTCGCAGAGAGCGAAAATCAGAGGAAGCGGCTACAGAAAGAGAAGATCGATTCATCTAAGTTTGCCGTCTCTAATTTTGCGTGTGAATTTTTACATCCGCTTGATCATCTCGAAAATGCATTGAAACATAGCAACGAGATGAGCGTTGAGGTGAAGCAGTGGGCCTTTGGCTTTAAAATGATTTTGGAGCAGTTTATCGAGGTTCTCCATCGCAACGGTGTCTACGCCTTTGAGAGCGTCGGCAAACCGTTCGACCACGACTACCATGAGGCGATCGACACCGTTGATACTGACGATGTGGAGCCCGGAGTTGTAGTTGAAGAGTACCAAAAGGGGTATCGCCTCGATGGACGGGTGATCCGTCCTGCTAAAGTTAAGGTCTCTAAAGCGCCCAGCAAAAAAAATGAACAAGAAGAAGGAGAAGAGTCATGAGTGAACCAACAAAAAAGAGTAATAAAATCATCGGGATCGACCTTGGAACCACCAACTCCTGCGTTGCGGTGATGGAGGGTGGACAGCCGAAGGTGATCGCCAATATCGAGGGTACGAGAACAACCCCCTCTGTCGTCGCCTTTAAAGGGGATGAGCGGATCATTGGTGTCCCAGCCAAACGTCAGGCGGTGACCAACAGTGAAAATACGATCAGCTCTTCGAAGCGTTTCATCGGGCGCGCCTTTGATGAGGTGCAGTCTGAGATCAAAACAGTTCCCTATAAAGTAGTCGCTGATGCCAATGGCAAGGTGGTCTTTGAGGTGCAAGGAAAGAAATACTCTCCCGAAGAGATCGGTGCACAGGTTCTGATTAAGATGAAGGAGACGGCTGAGGCCTACCTCGGCGAGAAGGTGACAGAAGCTGTCATCACAGTTCCTGCTTACTTCAATGATTCACAGAGACAGTCAACCAAAGATGCGGGTCGTATCGCCGGTCTTGAGGTGAAAAGGATTATCCCTGAGCCTACCGCTGCTGCCTTGGCTTATGGTCTTGATAAAGAGAATATGGATAAAAAGATCGCCGTCTTTGACTTAGGGGGCGGAACGTTTGATATCTCAATACTAGAGATTGGTGATGGCGTCTTCGAGGTGCTCTCCACTAACGGAGATACCCACCTCGGCGGTGATGACTTCGACAACGCTATTGTCCACTGGATGCTAGACACCTTTAAACAGGAGCAGGGCATTGACCTAAGTAAAGATAAGATGGCGCTGCAGCGTCTAAGAGACGCCGCTGAGAAGGCGAAGATAGAGCTTTCAGGAACGATGAGCACTGAGATCAACCAGCCCTTTATCACGATGGATGCTTCCGGCCCCAAACACTTGGCCTTGACATTGACAAGATCTAAGTTTGAGAGCCTAGTCCATGATTTCATTGAGAGAACTGTCGAGCCGTGTCATAAGGCACTCAAAGATGCGGGAGTCACCAAAGATGACATCGGCGATGTGATTTTGGTCGGTGGTATGTCAAGAATGCCCGCTGTTCAGAAGAAGGTGAAAGAGATCTTCGGCCAAGAGGGACATAAAGGGGTCAACCCCGACGAAGTTGTCGCCGTTGGCGCCGCGATTCAGGGCGGTGTCTTGATGGGCGATGTGAAAGATGTGCTTCTTCTCGACGTCAACCCACTCACCCTCGGTATTGAGACTCTCGGCGGTGTTTTGACACCTCTTGTTGAGAGAAACACCACCATCCCGACACAGAAGAAGCAGATCTTCTCCACTGCTGCTGACAACCAGCCCGCTGTGACAATCTCTGTCCTGCAGGGGGAGAGGAAAATGGCTAAAGATAACAAAGAGATTGGCCGTTTTGACTTAACCGATATCCCTCCTGCGCCAAGGGGTACGCCACAAATTGAGGTCGCTTTCGACCTCGACGCTGACGGCATTTTGCATGTCTCGGCGAAGGACCTCTCCTCAGGCAAAGAGCAAAAAATTCGTATCGAAGCGAGCTCGGGTTTAAGCGAAGATGAGATCCA
>JAJFMK010000072.1 GCA_021772215.1 Chlamydiota bacterium
AGGTATACTTCCTCGTATTTCAAACTACGCCAAAAACGCTCTATTTGAATGTTGTCTATACAGCGCCCCTTACCATCCATGCTAATCTCAATATCATTCTCCTCTAAGGCTTCTATCCAGGCTGTACTTGTAAATTGGCTACCTTGGTCTGAATTAATGATTCTAAGCGCTCCACTTCTTAGGCTTTCCCATAGCGCTTCTACACAGGAACTCGCCTCTAGAAAAGGACTTAAACTCCATCCCATTATTCGACGGGTTACCCAGTCTATCAGAGCTGTTAGGTAAGCATAACCTTTGCCAACTCTAATGTAGGTGATGTCTGTTCCCCAACAGTCGTCCGCAACTGCGGGTTTATTGTCCTTCAATAAATACGGGTACGTCTTTTGTCCCTCTGCTTTTTGAGAGAGGCTCTTCTTAGGGTAAACTGCTCGTAAGCCCATTTTTTGCATCAACCGCAAGACCTTCTTGCGGTTGATGCTCTGCGATCTTTTTCGTTTCAACATCTCTGTAATCCGCCGGTAGCCCATATAACAACGCTCCTCGTAAAGGTCGCGAATCTCATTCATTAGATTCACGTCTTCCTCTTTAGTCGGCTTGTAGTAAAGCGTTGATCTGTTTACTCGCAGAAGGTTAGCTTTATTAGCAACGCTCAAAGAGCTTTTCTCCTTGGCTAGCGCTTGCCTTCTCTTTAGCGGGAGCTTGCAAGCGCTTTCTCTAAAAAATCATTCTCTACCTTTAGCTTCCCTATCGCACTATGAAGCTTCTCTACCTCTACTTTGTGCGCACTCTCAGGGCTCTTGGTCTCAAAGACCTCGGCCCCTCGCTCTTCCAGCTCTTTTTTCCAAGCATATATCTGACTTGGTACTAAGCTGAATTCCTGACACAGCTCTGCTACGGTCTTATCCCCTCTCATAGCAGCTAGCGCCACTCTGAATCTAAATGCTGATGAATATTTACTGCTCATTTTTCTTCTCGCCATTACTTGACTCCTTCTAGTTTAGACGAGACACCTAATTTCTCCTAAATGTACCTGTCTAAATTCTAGGGTGCATTATAGTAGATAGCTTCTGTTTTTTTAGGACAACAAAGAGCAGACATTGCAAAACAACAAAATTTATTAGAGGAGGAAATATTATAGGAATAAATCTTTTTTTATCAAAGTCGGAGTGGATCCTCACAGGAATTCCCGTGAAATATTTTTTTATTGAACTCACAGGATGTTAACCCTTGCATGAGAGTTGCTCTCTTTCTCAATCACACCAAGCCTGAAGCGAAAAAAGTAGCCGAAGAGATTCTCGCATTCTTTAGGGAAAAAGGCGTCACCGTCTACGCTGAAGAAGAGGAGTCGAAAATCCTCAAAACCGAAAACCTCTTCTCCATCGACCCTCTCGAGATCGACTTTCGCATCTCACTTGGCGGCGACGGCACCATCCTAAGACTTGTCCATCGCCATCCGCAGATCAAAGCGCCCCTCGTCGGCGTCAACCTCGGCGGCCTCGGCTTCCTCGCTGACATCCCAACAGATGACCTCCAGGGCTGTCTACAGAACCTGATCGATGGCAACTTCGATGTCCAAGAGCGCATCGTCATGGAAGGGTCTGATAAAGAAACCACACTCTCCATCGCCGTCAACAACATCTCCTTCCACCGCGCCCACAATCCTTCCCTCATCGAACTCGCCGTCCATGTCGACGGTACCTACCTCAACACCTTCAGCGCCGACGGCTTAATCATCGCCACACCGACCGGCTCCACCGCCTACAACCTCGCCGCCGGCGGACCGATCCTCTCTCCCCTCCTCGAAGCGTGCGTCTTAACCCCAATCTGTCCTCACACCATCTCCAACCGCCCCCTCGTCCTCTTCCCCAAACATGAGATCAAAGTTGAATACATCAGCCATTACGAGCCAATCGAGGTGAGCTTCGACGGCGTCAAGCATCACCAGCTCAAAACCAACGAATCCGTCACCATCCGCCCCTCCCAGATGAAGTTCCCCCTCCTCAACTTCAAAAACCACGACTACTTCTCCACCTTGCGCTCCAAGCTCAACTGGTCCGGCAAGCTGCGCCTGAAGTAAACTCTCTTATTACCTCCTTGCGCATCCAGAGCCTGTCGGCTGTAGCGATGTGGCCTTTAAACTTTGCGCAGGTGCTCTTTGTGATCCACTGCTGGATTGTGGGATCCATTGCAAGAAAGTGGCTCTTTTTTGTTGAGATATCGGAGACGATAAGAAGGCTTTGGGAGAGTTCAACATGTAGCAGCTCTTTAGCTGACCAGACCTCAAGTTGAGCAATCGTAACCTCTTTCCCATCATTCAGTCTCTCCTCAAGGGGAAATGTCATATTGATTTCATTTAGGAGGGACTTGCAAAATTGCTTTGCCTGGAAAAAATGGGGATTATAAAGCATATTCCGAGTGACAGCGAAGCTGCCACGGTCAATTCGACGAGGTCGACCCTTGTGGGTCGATTGAGGAGAAGAGACGAAAATAGGCTTTAAAAGGGCATTTTTAACTGGCGAATGAGTTTTGCAAGTCCCTCTTAGAAGAAATTAATAGGGCTAGCCCAGTTTCCAGATCAGAGGAATGAGAAGGGTGCCTAAAAGCCAACAGAGAAAGTCCATCGGTAGACCAATTTTAAGATAGTCTTTGAAACGATAACCACCTGGGCCATAGACAATCAGATGGGTCTGATAGCCAGTAGGAAGCGCATAACTTGAGGAGCCGGCTACGGCAACGGCGACCCCAACGGTCTTGATTGCCTCCAGTGAATTGTAACCCGCCAACTCCACAGCCTCAAGCGCCAGAGGAAAGATCAGCAATACGGCTGCGGCATTG
>JAJFMK010000073.1 GCA_021772215.1 Chlamydiota bacterium
GGGCTTCTAGGGATTTGGATACCCAAGCTATCTATTCCGAGAGCTAATTTTTAATGATGGTTTGTTTAGAGGAACTTGTCTCAGCCTGCTCCATCAACAGTAAGGTTAGTATATATGTTAGGAAAGTTTACAACAAGAGGCTCCATATATCCCTCTCCCCTCTCGTCACGTTATTGGCGAGGGGACACTCCCACCTCTTCAAAGCTAAGCACAAGCAGTAGGAGTCATTGGTTACTGATTTCTGAATTTTCTTCAATAGGAAGGAGAGTGACAACTTGTTCCCACCCATCAGCAATTCTAAGAGATACTATTTCTTCCCCATCAACTCTGGCAGTTGCAAAAGAGCCTTCTCTAAGGGAATTGCTTCAATACCGTTATGATACTCCTCTCTTTGCCCGCCAAAGAGAACATATCCTTTAGCTCCGGGGTAATCCTGACAAAATGCTTCAAGAGGTCGATAATCTTTAAAAGAGAGGGATCTTGAGCGCTTGATCTCAAACGCTATGATTCCTTTGGGCCCATAAAGAACAAAATCGACTTCGACGCCGTGTGAAGTGCGCCAGAAGTGGACTGTATAACCCAAATTAAAATAGTCATTGTATGCAAGAAGCTGCTGTAAGATGAGTGTCTCTAAAGCAGGTCCCTCAACCTCCTCTATTCTATCTAAAGGACCCATTGGACGAATCGTTCGAAAAACACCTACATCAAAATAGTAGAATTTTGGATGCGTAATAACACGTCTTTTAGCTTTCTTGATAAATGCTGGTAAACGATAAGCGATTAGGAGATCTTCCAAAATGGAAAAGTACTCTTCAACAGTTTTTCGATGAATGTGACTCTCCCTTGCTACTTCAGACATATTGAGTAGTGAGCCTTGAGAAAAACTAGCTACTTCTAAAAAACGAGTAAAAGTCCCAATATTGCGCGTTAACCCCTCCTGTTGAACCTCCTCTTTCAGATAGGTCAAAACATAGGATTCGAGGTATTTTTTTGGGTCATCTTCAGAAGGAATCGAAGGAAGAAATCCATAGTTTATGGATTGAGAAGGATCAAAGTCCTCTCCTAGCTCCTCAACTGTTAAGGGGTGCATATGGTATGTTAAGGCACGCCCTGCTAAGAGATTACCTCCATTTTTCCTAATTTTTCTAGCACTAGAACCGGTAAGAATAAACTTGTAGCTTTTCTTTTCGATAAGCCGATGAACTTCTGAGAGCAGCTGTGGAATCTTTTGCACCTCATCAATAATAATCCATCCATCATGTCCTGGAGGAATCAACTTTTCCAATCTCTGAGGATTTGCCTGAAGTTCTATAAAAGTTTCCGATTCAAGAAGGTCGAAATAGAGTGCATTGGGAAATTCTTTTTGTATCCATGTTGTTTTCCCCGTTCCTCGCGGACCGAAGAGAAAAAAACTCTTCTTGGAATGGGGGGGTATTTTTAGCAATCTGTCATACATAACTCCATTTTACACGTATTTTTGGAGATTTCAACTCCAAAATACACAAATTAACAATAAACCTGTGTTTTTAGGAGGCGCAAACTCCATTTTACACGTATTTTTGGAGATTTCAACTCCAAAATACACATATTTTTCCTTTAACTAATTGATTACAGGAGAGATGGAAGATGTCAAGATAAGGCCCCATTTACAGAATGGGTAACATGTTGACATTCAACACAATAAATCTCTATTGCTTTTATCAGTTGAGTTAGGGATTAGGGGGGTAGGGGGTAGTAATGCGTGCGATGGCTTTTGCTCTAGCATTTCTTTTAATCACTGATAGTCAGTTAGTTGGAGTGGAGATTCCTCAACAGACGGGGGGACCAATCCACGAAGCCTTTGTTACTGAGATCACTGAGCCTTTAGTCAGTTTAGCAATTGCAGCTAAGCCGCCTGAGCATGTATTGGAGAACCCTCCAGGAAATGAGGAGGGGCTAAAATGGATAGGCGGCTACTGGGACTACCTCCAAAAAGAGGGGGAGTTTATCTGGGTCTCAGGGGTTTATCGCAAGCCACCCACTGACTGTGAGTGGGTTGAAGGAAGTTGGTATAAAGCTGAAGATGGCTATGTTCGCCTAAAAGGGTACTGGAAGCGTGAGGGGCAAGAGCCCAAACTTGTGACAACCCCACCACCGGATCCCTTTAACGAGTCGACGCCAACAAAGTCCAAGGGGGAGAGCTTCTGGGTCCAGGGCTTTTGGAACTGGAATGATGAGAAAGATAGCTATGAGTGGGTTGGAGGGCGCTGGGAGCGCACTGATACAAGATTTATGTTTGTGCCAGCTCACTATGTCCACCGCCCTGAAGGATATCTATTCATTCCCGCCAGCTGGGACCATCCCTTGGCTGAGCGAGGCGTCGCCTACGCTAACGCCAAGGTGAAAGGCAAAGAGTATACACCAAAGACAGCCCTTGAACCTTCCGAGATTTTAAACACCCTTCTGCCGCGCTATCCCGACTACCTCTACCTCTTCTACCACAATTTCTGCTGTGACAAGGAGAGCTGGATTGAAGAGGAGTGGGCACCTCCCTGGTGGGGCTGGGAGGATTGGTGGACCTTCCCCTGGAGAGATCACTGGGCTCTACTTTGGTGGTGGGTAAGTCCCGGCTATCCGCAGCCCTACTGGCTCCCAAAAACTTATGCGCGCCTCATCGAGCCGGCACCTGTTGGGCTTGTCAATGAGATGCAGAAGATCACCCCTCCTTGGATTGTAACGAAAAACGGCTGCATCGACATCTACTCGGGCCGGCAGCTGCTCGAAGAGATGGATCAAGATGACCGCATCCTCAAAGTAAACGAAAGAGAGAACTTCTACAAAGAGGCAGCCACACTTCTTGGCCCACCTAGAGAGTTTTTAAAACCGATGGGACCCGATCGCACCCTAGAAGATACAATTCGCGTTCAGCAGGCAAAGCCCAGAGCCTCTTTAGAGCGCCCTAAACTAAAACCTGTTTGGCA
>JAJFMK010000074.1 GCA_021772215.1 Chlamydiota bacterium
CAATCCTGAGACTTTAATTCAAGAAATTGAGCAACTCAAAGTTCTTGGCATCAATATCACTCCAGAAAATTTGAAAATTTCAAGTAATGCACACATCACCATGAATTATCATAAGGATCTTTACTCTTTTGATGCTTTCCGTTCACATAATATTGGCTCTACTCGCCAAGGGGCCGGACCAACCTATGTTGATAAGGCTCAACGTATTGGAATTCGATTAATAGACTTCGTTGACCCTCATCGATTCTCTAAATGTTTGAAAGAAAATTTAGATCGTAAAAGCCGAGAATATTCACATTATTATTCGAAACAATTTTCGTCACCGTATGATTTCGATGTTGTTTATAATTACTACGAATCAATGTCTGAACAGTTGCGACCGTTTATGATAAATACAACAACATATCTGACAGATGAAATCGTCTCAGGGAGACGAATAATCGTGGAAGCGGCTCAGGCTATCGGACTTGATCAAGATCACGGCGCATATCCATATGTGACTGCCTCTTCATCTACTGTAGCAGGACTCGCAACCGGTTCAGGAATTCCTCCTGCGAAATTTCAGAAAGTTGTTGGTGTCCTAGGTGCATATACCGTTCAATCTGGCACAAGTGGACCCTCTCCATTTTTTAGCGGTTTTAGTGATCAAAATAGTGATTTTGCCAATAAAATTCGTGATTGTGGAAATGAATACGGTCCTACGATTGCAAATGATCCATTATCTCACACGCCTCGCCGCATTGGTTGGATCGATATTCCTTTAGCACGCTATGCCACACGTGTGAACGGAGTAACAGATGTAGCTTTAACTAAAATAGATGTTTTAGATTCAATTCATACTATTGGGATCTGCGTCGGATATAAGTGCACAGACCGTAAAACCGGTGAAGAAGTTATGCTTTCAGAATATACCCCCGAAGTATCTCTCCTCTTCAATGTAGTTCCTGTAATTGAGGAGCTTTCCGGTTGGGAGTCTGATACTAGCCATGCTGTTTACATTGAAGATCTTCCTCTTAACGCTCAACTTTTTGTTCATCGAATTGAAGAGCTTTTAGGCGTTCCTATTACAATGGTTAGCAATGGGCCTGAAAGAAGCAGCGTACTACAAAGTGCTCAAGCTGAGGAGATGCTTTATAATTAGGGTTCAGCCGGTTTTTCGATGGGACCTGTGGCTCCTTAACTCAATTCTAACCTCAAAGACTCCTTGATGCTCTCTTCAGGAGAGTCAAGTCTATAACTTGGGCTGATTGACCCACCTCGTAGCACAAGAGCGCGGCCGCAAAAGTAGAGTGCATCGTGAAAGTCATGCGTGATGAGAAGAATGGTGACCCCGCTCTCCTTTTGAATCTCTTTTAAAAGCGCGTACATCGACTCTTTGGTGATAAGATCTAGCGCTGAAAAGGGCTCATCCAAAAGCAAGATCGGCGCCTCCACATAAAGAGCGCGCGCAAGTGTAACCCTTTTACGCATTCCCATCGACAACTCACCCGGCAAAGCCCTCTCTCGTCCCTCAAGACCAACGCAGCTCAATAGATCTTTGGCTCTCCCCTCATCTCGTCTCCTCTTCCCAAGCTCCGAAGCCAACAAAACATTATCCAGCGCTGATCGCCAAGGAAGCAGCAGATCTTCTTGCATCATATAAGAAAAGCTACCCGAAAGGCTCACCCGCCCCACTTTTGGCTTCAAAAGCCCAACCAAAAGCCGAAAGATTGTGCTCTTCCCACTTCCCGAACAGCCGAGCAAAGAGACAACCTCTCCCTTCTCCACTTCAAAGGTGACCCTCTCAAGGAGCGGCTCCTCTCCATAACTAAAATAGAGATCCTCAACTTCGATCATAGCAACGATTATAGCACAATTGCTCTTGCCTCTAAAGAGAGTGAGGAGATTTAATGGGAAAAGTGAATGAGAGACAGAAAAAACTTCTTTTAGAGCTAGATATTGACGGCTGGCTGCTGTTTGACTTTCAGGGAACTAATCAGCTGGCGCTCAGAGAGCTGGCGTTGGCTCCTGATGCTCATTTGACCAGAAGACTCTTCTATTGGATTCCGAAAGAGGGCGAGCCGGTCAAGCTTCTCCATGCGATTGAGGAGAGCGTGCTAGACCATCTGCCGGGAGAGAAAAGAACCTATGCGAGCCATGAAGAGCTTGCAAAGAGGTTGGGCGAGATCTTAAAGGATAAGAAGCGCGTAGCGATGGAAATTTCTAAGCTCTGTCATATTCCCTACCTCGCCCGTGTAGACTATGGAACCGTGGAGCTTGTGCAATCTTTTGGCTGCGAAGTAGTCTCCTCATCGCGCCTAATTCAAGAGGTGAGCGTTTTAACTCCTAAAGAAATTGTATCACAAAGGCACTCGACAAAAATAGCTGAAGAGGCAGTCGTTGCGGCGTGGCGTCACGTAGAAGAGAAGCTCCCGCTCACCGAGTATGATCTGCAGCAATTTTTACATAAATTTATGGAGGAGCGTGGCCAAATTGTCGGCTTCCCTCCCCTTGTTGCAGTCAATGCCAACAGCGCCAATCCGCACTACATCCCGACAAAAGAGAAGAGCTCTCCTATCCAAAAGGGCGATATCTTAATGATCGATATCGGCTGCAAGGAGCCAAATGGCATCTTCTCCGACATCACCAAGATGGCTCTTGTAGGACGCTCTCCCACGAAAAAAGAAGCGAAAGTCTTTGCCACAGTTTTAGAGGCGCAAACCGAAAGTCTTAACCTGATTAAAGAGCGCTGGACCAAAGGAGCCACCATCACTGGCGCAGAGGTCGACGCGCTTGCCCGCAAAATCATCACCGACGCCGGCTTCGGCAACGCCTTCCTCCACCGCCTCGGCCACTCTGTTACAGAGAGCCTCCATGGCAGCGGCGCCCATCTCGATAGCTTCGAAACTCTCGACGATCGCCCCCTTCTCCCCAATACCTGCTCGACCATCGAACCGGGCATCTACCTCAAAGGCCAATTTGGCGTCCGTCTCGAGTGCGACCTCCTCCTCTTAGAGCCACCCACTCTAGAAATGAGCTCCTCACTTCAGTCAGATTTTAAGCAACTAATTATCAAGTAATTATTTAAAAAACTCCCCACATGTTATAATATAAGTATGGGAGTAGATATCTATTGCTCCCGTAATTCAAAGGAGTTGAAGATGAATGCAGGCCCGCCATCACCAGCAAGCTCTGGATCACCACCACCACCACCCCAATCTGTAACCGCAAGTCCGACCCCTCCTAACGTCACCTCTGCAGCGACAGGAGCGGAAGCAGAGCTAAAAACTCAACTCGAATCAAAAGGCCTCACTTTTCAAGGCGGTGCTACAGCAATTGAAAATGATAAGGGGATAAAATTCACTGTTAGTGACAAAAAGAACAACACTTTCACGGTCTGGATCACCGACACAAAAGAAATCACCAACCTTAGCAAAACAGCAAGAGAACTAACTCAAGTCAGTAAACTTGCCCAAAAGATCATTGGCCTCGTTGGCCAGCTTCAAGCTGACAGCGACCTTCGTCAGGTTGGCTACACAAGTTCAGGTGAATCCTGCGTCAACTACCAGCTCTACTCAAACAACATGCTAAGCTCCTGGGGGACTCAAGGAAAATCCCCTCTAAGCAGTGGAGAGTTTCAAGTAAAGCTTAGTGAACATCAGAGTGATATGCATTATCTCAATGAGTACATTAAATTGAGAGCCAGCAGCAATTGGGATGGACACGAGTTAACTGATCAGATCGATCCTCCCCTTAAAGATGAAAAGGGCGACGATATTCAAATGACTTATCAGAAACTTCTCAATAAAGTTGGTGATATAGCTGATGATTGGGGAATACCTAACACGAAGGAGAAACCCTTTCATGAAGAGCTTGTCAGGGCCGAAGGAGTGTTAGCCAAAGCTAGACATGGTGTTCATGGGGCAAAAGAGGCCGTCACCTCTTTAGTTGCAAACTCTCAAACCAAAGTTCCCTCAAACCCCGCCTCCCAAAAGGATGCTATACGCAAGTTATACGGCTATGAAGCAGAGCGATTGAGTAATATTGATCTCATCGATCCTGAAAGTGATTCTCAAGAGAAAGCCACCTTAGGAGAGCTCAAAGAGAGGTGGGAGGGCGTAAAAGGAGGAAAGCCAAAAGGGGTAGATATTGCCCTAAGGATCCAAGCTAACTGTCAACAAGCTTTAGCACCTCCTGCTACTGCAACACTTCCCGGACCTCCCCCTGCAGGGCCACATAACCCGGACAGCCCAGGCGGGCATATTTAATCCCTCCTTGCACTCTGGGGAACAATCCTGTAAACTAAAACAGTTTTCTTTAAAGATAAGTGTTTTATTATGCAGACCCTATCAGTTTGGACAAAAATTAATGCGATCTTTTTAGTTGCGGGCACCTGTATTGGCGGCGGGATGTTAGCGCTGCCGGTGGCGGCAGGTGTGGGAGGCTATCTGCCCTCTGTTGTCTGTCTTTTTGTTTCTTGGCTAATGATGAGCGCCTCCTCTCTTTTGATCTTAGAGGCAAACCTCTGGATGAAGGAGGGCGAGCATGTAATCAGCATGGCAAAGCGCTTTTTAGGTCCTTTAGGGCAGGCGGTCAGCTGGCTACTATTCCTCTATATTTCCTATGCATCACTAGTTAGCTACTCCGCAGGTGGCGGGCGGATCTTTACAAAATTTTTGAACCAAGCATTCTCTTTAGATCTTGGACAAAATGAGGGAATCTTTTTAGTTGCTACACTGTTGACGGGAGTGATCTACCTCGGAACAAAAATTGTCGGCCGAATCAACTCCATCCTCTTTTTTGGAATGCTTCTCTCTTATGCCCTTTTGGTTGGACTTGGCGTCGATGAGGTGAAGCCGCACCTTCTGATAAAGAGCTCCTGGCTAACTTCCTTTTTGGCGCTGCCACTACTGCTCACCTCCTTTAGCCACCAGACGATGGTGCCGAGCTTAACGCCCTACCTCAAACGACACGCTTGGGCTCTTCGGCTTGCCATCCTCGGTGGCACCTCAATCGCATTTTTAGTCTACTTCCTCTGGCTCACTATCATCTTAGGAATCGTCCCATTGGGGGGAGAGGGAGGTCTCATTGACGCCTACCTTCTCGGCGTCCCCGCCACTGAGTTCGTCTCGCAGCATGTGGAGGGCCCCTTTTTAGGATATGTCGTTAACTTCTTCTCCCTCTTCGCCATCGTCACCTCCTACTTAGGAATCGGTCTCGGCCTCTTCGACTTTCTATCCGACGGCCTTAAGATCAAGGAGAAGGGCTTTGGTAATGTGGCCCTTGGGCTTTTGATGCTCGTCCCCATTACCTTCTTTGCCATCTACTATGAAAGGGTCTTCATCGTTGCTATGGAGACCACGGGAGGCGTCGGCGACGCCATCCTCAACGGAATATTTCCCATCCTTATGGTCTGGGTAGGTCGCTACCACCTCAACCTCAAAAGCGACTGGCAACTTCCCGGAGGCCGCCCTCTCCTTGCCTTCCTCGCCCTTCTCTTCTTTGCTATCCTCAGCTTCGAAATCGCCATGCTCACCACCAACCTCGTCACCGACGTTTTAACCGCATAAAAAAGCAGATTGCACAAAATACTACAAATGTAGTATAGTTGGGTCAGGTTCAGTAAAAACCTAAAAAATTTTAACTATAAATACTACATATGTAGTAGGTGGTGATGATGAGTGTAGTGAAGATTGAGGGGGGGTATAAATTGACAGATCGCATAGAAGAGAGGCGCGCATCTGAGATTACTGATATGGTCAATCGGGCCTATTGGAACCAGCAAAAGCTCTTTTTTGAAGAGGGCGAAGGGGCTTTAAGAACCTCGGAAAGGGAGATTAAGGAGCTATTGCGTGACCCTGAAAAAAAACTCTTTGTGATGACTTTAGAAAAGACAGATCGGATCGCGGGAACAATTCTCTACCAGGATTTAGGTGAAGAGGTCGCCTCGTTCGGTCTTTTTGCAGTCGATCCTGAACTGAAGGGCCAGGGGATTGGTGAGAAACTCATGAAGGTGGTGGAAAAAGAAGCTCTCAGAGCGGGTAAAAGGGTCATCTCGATTGAGATCCTCTCCTTAGCAGACAGGCTTCTCAACTACTACCAAAAGCATGGCTATGAGACGACCGGTGCTGTGCATCCCTTCTTTGAGGTAAGCAGAGCAAAGCTCAAGCCGGGCTTCGAAAAGGCCTCCTATCTACAAGCGATTAAGCTTGCTGGAGCAGCTTAAGGAGCGTCTCTTGGAGGGTGGTGACAATATCGGCTGGGCACTCTTTAGCGCGCCAGGCGATGTAGCCGTCGGGGCGCACGAGTGTAGCTCCGCCGTCGCTGATGCCGAGCTGGTCGAGGGAGCTTTGAGGCATCTCTTGGACCTGGATCGGCAGCGGCTTACCAGCGCGGTCGATTCCTTGACGCCACATCTCCGATTTGGAACCTGTGAGAAGAAGAAACTTTTTACCTATCAGATCTTGGACTGCCTTTCCTGATTCGAGCTGAAAATGGGGAAGAAGGTGGCCAGGTTCTGCGCAAGGAACATAAGACTCGGGAACAGTAAGAGCCCTTTCTGGGAGGAAGAAGCCCTGGCGGTAGGGTAGACCGATATCCTGAGCGAGCAAAAAGCCGGGATCATCGAGCGCTTCAATCTGCTTTTTAATCGCCTCTTTATCGAGGGAGGTGATGGCGTCGAGGAGCGGTTTGAAGCGGCTGGAGGTTTTGGAGCCGTAGTCGATGTGCGATTCCGCGGCGAGACCTCTTTCAGAGAAGTAGCTAAAGAGCAGCTCTCCTGTCGCCCACCCTTCGACAGCAGCGGCGAGCTTCCAGGCGAGATTGTGCGCATCTTGGATACCACAGTTCATGCCGAGACCGCCTGTAGGAGGCAACTTATGCGCGGCGTCGCCCGCTAAAAAGATACGACCTAGGCAGTAGGGATTGGCGATCTTCGCTTCGATTGGCCAGACACTCACATCGATCACTTTGGGGTCGACCTCTTTACGATCCATCGTTTCTCGGATGAGATTGATGCAGCGCTCATCTGTAAAGTTATCTAAACTCTCTTCACTGCTAGGAGCAAGCTGCATTCCTAAGACAAAGCGTTCCTTGCCATCGATACACTGAAGGTAGCGCCCCAAAAGGAAGGGGTTAGCAAAAAGTGTGAGCTGCGGCGGCGATTTAACATCGGATTTTACTGTGAAGGTGATATTGACCAGCTTTCCTAAACCCTCATAACCGGTCATCTTAATGCCAAACTTTTCGCGTATTTGAGAGTTATGGCCATCGGCTGCAATCACATAATCGGACTCTATAACCTCTTTAGAGGAGCCTTCAAGGGCGCAGTAGACCTTATCCTCTCTCTCTTCAATTTGGATACAGGAGGCGCCAAAGATCACACTGTCAGGGCAGCGGTTCAGCAGCTCTGACCTTAAGACCGCCTCTACCTGCGCCTGCGTTATCATCACAGTGCGCATCGAGCTATAGGGCTCCATCGAACGCGCCAGAGGCTGACGATAGATTGGCGCCTCACCAAAACGTGTCACCCAGTCAATGTGACGCTGTTCTTCGGGGAGCTGCTCCTCGTAGAGGGCTTCGGCAACACCAATCTCTTGAAAAATCTCCATGGAGCGCAAATTCAATCCGCGCGCCCTTGGCCTCGTGTCGACCTTCTTCTCTTTTTCTATAAGAAGGAAAGGGATACCTCTTTTATGTAATAGAAGCGCCGCCGTCATCCCCGTAGGCCCTCCGCCAATAATAGTAATCGCTTTCTTTTGCATCGCTCTCCTCCAAAAGTGGTCTAGATCGGTCACAGTAGCGCCGAGACAGTTTTCTTAGCAATCAGGTTTTACTAAAGTGCCTTTTTTTCTCTCGTTGCTGATGAGGATTTCTCATTTTGGAATCAACATAGAGCGGTTCAATCAAGAGGTGTTCACGCGTGTCGCCAAGCCGCACAACGTCTAAACTTCCGCAGTTAATCACTGAGTTCTGATAGTCAATGGAGATCACTTCTGATGGCGCAGGAATGAAATCAGCAAATGTGAGGTGATATCTATAGAGCTGGCCTTTAGCAATGACAGTCGCTCTAAATTCAAAATCCCCATAGTCATCCTTTTTCCAAGAGAGATTCCTAGCTAAAGATATTAATCCTTTAAGAGGGACTTGCAAAATTGCTTTGCCTGGAAAAAATGGGGATTTTAAAGCATATTTCGATTGACAGCGAAGCTGCCACGGTCAATTCGACGAGGTCGACCCTTGAGGGTCGATTGAGGAGAAGAGACGAAAATAGGCTTTAAAAGGGCATTTTTAACGGGCGAATGAGTTTTGCAAGACCCTCTTAACATCCAAAATTTCTGTCACCCGTAGAGATCTAACCCCATTTGTAGGATTCATCGAAGAAAGTCCGCTGTTAATATGCCACGATGTCAATCCTAAATTTAACTTGAGCATCGCTTTGTTTCCTCTACGATAAATCTTAGGGCATCCTGTTTCATCTTGAGATGGAGACTATAGAGGCCATTTGCGCGATTTGGGGTCAGCGAGCCTGTGATATTGAGCTCTTCTAGATAGTCGGGTGGACATTTAAGAATTGTCTCAGGGCTCTCCCCGCTGTAGACAGTAATCAGAAGATAGGCCAAACCTGCCGAAATAAGCGCATCAGATGTCGCCTCAAAGCAGATTTTGCCATCCTCTTTACGGGAGTTAAGATACATCAAGCTCTGACAACCCCTCACCCGCCGATCTTCAGTTTTTAAGGCAGGGTCAAAGGTGGGCAGTTTATGACCCAGCTCGATGATTTTGTCATACTTTTGCTCCTCATTTTCACAAAAGGAGAAAAGCTCTTTGATTTTTTTCTGCTTATCCAGGCACGATTCAAACATTGAGATCCATTATAGAGCAAAATCAGCGATGCGTCTACTCCTCGTCTATAACTTCTGCACATTGATTATCACACTTTTTGGATCGATGATTGTCCTCTGGACGTTTACGCTGGCCCGCCCAAGACGCGCTCTGACAGCGCTCTCATTTGGGGTCGGCCTCATTGTCTCTGCGGTGACAATTACTTTTTTAAGTGATGATCAAAGCTACAAACGTCTGATATTTTTGTTTTTAACGACGCTCTACGCCCTTCCCTATCTTCTCTACCCAAAAGTCGTTGTCGTCTGTTTTTCCCCTATTAGATTACTTCTTTTTCAGGCAAAAACAGCGCTTCGTCTTCTGATCATCACCTCCCCCTTTCTTCTTGTGGCTGTCGATCTCTCGGCCCATTTTCACCCTTCTCAGATGATCGCTATCTGTGTTCTTTTTATAAGCGCCGTAGGACTCTTTTTAGCGAAAAGAGCATGCTGCGCCTTTTTAAAAAACCCATTCAATGCGGGCAAATCCTGTCATGAAGGCATCTTCCGCCTGATTCCTGAAGCCGATTATCTATTTGCATGGGGCGGTCAACTTGGGTTTACACTTTTTGTTTTAGCTCTTCCGTACGGGGAGTTAGCACTCATTCCACTCATTTTTCGCACAATTGAAAATCTTTTCTTTGACAAGGGTTGGCGGATGCTATACATAAGGGATCTATGAAAAAATATTTATTACTTCTACTTCCCTTCTTCCTACAAGCAGAGATCTACCTCAAGGATCAGCTGAGCAGCGCGAAGAAGGGTGACTTTGTTGTCACTGTGCAGCAAAAAGATCTCACCGTCTGGCATATCCAGGATCGAAGCAACGGGGCAGTTTTAATTGAAGAAGTGACAGTCCCCTGCCAGCGCGCGAAACTGCCTAACAACTCATGGAAAGAGTGGATGAAAGAGCGCTGCCCCTGCCACGTCTCCTGGATTGTCTATACCGTAGAGTTGGGCAGTGGAAAACTATTGAGCTACTATGATGTCGATCGCCAGCGCTATCTATGCATAAAACAGGAAGATCCCTTTCTAACGACGCTTCTCAATCTTCCCTTTACAGCTGTCCCGCTAAACTGCCGCAAAAGAGTGGGATCAATGTTTCAAGATAGCAGTGACCCAGCTACCTACTGGCAACCACCGATGGTTGTAGATGGAGAGCGAATCGAAAATGTCTTCTTTGACCACTACCGCACCCGCTGGCCCTATGACAGATCAAAACTTTCCGGAAAGACAATCGATATCTTTTTACCTGAAAAGCAATCTAACTACCCCGCCTATTTTCCCTACTGGCTACAGATCTCCGGAGGTGTGGGAAAAGCGCGACTTCGGATTATCGATACCGGTTCTAATATGGAATCTGCGATCCCTGCAATGTGGCCACTAACGGCCGATAATTGAGTAGTTATCAACAAACTCTGGTGCATTTCCACAGAGAGACCCTATTTTACCTCTCTTTTTCCGTCTAAAGGCGTTATCAACGTAACCCATTGAAATTCAGATAAATAACTAATATGTATTAAATTTTTTACTATACATATGAAGAGCAAAACTAAAATTTTGACTCATCTTGTGGGGATAATTCTCTCCCCTTTTTCCAACATCATCGACAACTTTTCCCCACATTTTTGCCATTTTCCACCTTTTTTGGTGTACATTCAATATACCTAAAAGTGTGGAAGTTATAATATATTTTTGATAATGAGGGTTTATATGATCGATTTACCACCCCCAAAAGTTGTCGAGGAGAGACAGGTTGATTTAAACAGTTATCTTCTTCGACTCTCAAAACGTTTTGAATTTGAGATTCTTCCCCTCTTTACACAAGTCCAACTCAAAGCTCATGATGATCCGCACCATCGCTGGAATGAAATCGTGAGGCGAAAAATCGCTCTTAGAGAGGGTAGGGTGGCTATTTTTGGCTATGGAAGCTTAGTCAATATTGACTCTGCTCAAACACCTAGACTCAACCCGACCCTTGGCATCAGTAGCGAGGCGATCTCTACCAGACGAGCCAGTGTTACTTTCGGTTTTAAGCGACTTTTTAACTATGTGAGCAATCAAAATGAGATACCATTAGAAAAGAGCATGCTTAATGTAACCTATGCAGAAGCTACTGTTCCATTAAATGGTGTACTTTATGACGTAAACCATGAAGATTTTATCAAACTCTGTATCAGAGAAAAGGGGTATGATCTCATCTCCATCCCATGCGTTTCATGGAATAGTGTTCTAACCCAAGAAGCAGACCCAAAAATTGAGTGGGCCTATCTTTTCATCTGCCAAGATCCTAACCACCTCCTCCACCCCAACCGACCTCATCTGCCCATAAAGCGCTACGTCGAAGTTGTCTTTGAGGGAGCTAACTCCTTAGACCCCGCCTTTTTATCGCTCTTTAAAAATAGCACCTATCGAACTGACGGCAGACGACTTTTCCCTTGGCAGGGTAGCTAAATTTAAGCTATCATCATGCCATGAAAAATTACTCTTTGAAAAAAGTTCACAACCTCTATTACTCCCACTTCAAATGGTACCAAAAGCGCAAAGAGAAGCTCTCTTCTCGTGATTGTGAGCAGCTCGAAAAGGTCTTTAGTGCCATGGAAGAGGCACTGGCGGCCAAGGATCGTAAAAAGGCCAACGCCGCTTTAGCGCAAATTGAGCTGATCACTGACGACCACGAAGAGAAGCGCTGGTGGGACTATCCTCTTGAACTGGCAGGCACCTTGCTCTTTGCTCTTGTTTTTGCAGTTGTGATTCGGCAGATGGTCTTTGAGCCCTACCAGATCCCTTCCGGCTCGATGCGCCCCTCTTTTGAAGAGAAAGACCACCTCGTCGTCTCCAAAACAACGTTTGGTATTAATATCCCTCTCACCTCCGGCCATCTCTACTTTGACCCCTCACTCGTTGAGCGCGGCGGCGTCATCACCTTCTCCGGAAAAGATCTCGACATGGCTGACATCTATGACCGCTATTTTTGGCTCTTTCCCGCCTATAAACGCTTCATCAAACGACTCATGGGAAAGCCGGGTGATAGCCTCTACTTCTATGGCGGAATGATCTACGGCGTCGACAAAGAGGGCAACCCGATCAAAGAGTATTTAGAGCCTCCCTACAGTGCACCTTTGATGCATGTCCCTTTTCTTAGTTTTGAAGGACGCGTCAGCCGCGGCTCCAGCATGCGTCCCGGCTTCGCCTATGAGACTCTCTATAAACATATCAACAGACCTGTCGGACGGCTCTCCCTAGCTCCAAGCGGTCTCATGATTGGTGAAGTTTTCAACGGTGAACGTTGGGTTAAAGATAACCCGCTCGCCAACAAACAGCCTCACGACTCCATTGAAACTTATGGCGACTTCCTCGGAATAAAAAACTTCGCCATGGCAAGAGTCCTCTCAAAAAGCGACCTCAAAGAGGCGCCTAAAGTGGACGCTCCTCTCTATCTTGAGCTCGCCCACAACCCCTATCTCCCCTCAAAGTCCATTGATGCTCTAAACGGTGAGTTTCGCTACAGCCCCAACCAGCTAACCATCTTCACCAGTGTGATTCCTCTTAATCAGCAGGCGATGGAGCGGATAAGACAGACCCTCTACACAGCACGCTTTACTGTCGACAAGGAGCGCGCCTTTCGCTTCGACCTTGATGGCTCAACGGGCCATGAGATCAAAATGCCGGGCATTCCTGACGGCACCTACGAATTTTACTACGGCAAAGGCTACAGCGTCGGCTTTGGCGGTTACCTCTCTCCTCTACCCGAAGATCATCCGCTCTATAGTCAAAGTCCAAGTATGCTTAAAGCGCTCTTTAACTTCGGCCTTGAACCCTACGACGTCTACGATCCCTCCTCTCGCTTTGGCGGCCAGTTTCCCAACCGTTACGCCTTCTATCGCGATGGTGATCTCTATGTAATGGATGGTAAAATCTTCAACAAGGAAGACCCCACACTCGTTGCCTTCGTCGAAAATGAAAAGTTGAAAAGCGAAAAGGAGCTCGACTATCTTCCCTTCCTTGATGAGGGCGCCCCAGTTAAAGCAGACGGCAGCTTAGATATCGAAAAGATCAAAACCTTTGGCTACACGCTACCTGAAAAGAGCTACCTCGCCCTCGGCGATAACTACGCTATGAGCGGTGACAGCCGCACCTTTGGCCCTGTCCCCCAAGATAATCTCGAAGGGACACCCCTCGTGATTCTATGGCCGCCGCAAGAGCGCTTCGGCACCCCTCAGCAGACCAGCTACCAATACTTCACGTTCCCCACCCTATTCACCTGGGGCCTCTTCTTCTTAGGAATAACGATTGCTACTGCTTGGGGCCGCCGCAAAAAACGGCTGCCTCTTTTTAAAAAGTCCTCTTAATAGACCCATAGGTTTGAGGACTCGCTAACATTATGAAAATCGAGTCTTGAGCGTCCTAGAGAGCAGCTCTAATTGTTTCTTTGATTAATGTATGGATTTGATCTCTTGTCTCTTCAGGCAGCTGACTATGCTTGACAGTTCGAATAGGAGAATGCGGATTGAGAAGCGTGGCATTGTCGAGAATCAGGCGGATCTGGAGGTCGTGACCGTGGTGCCTAAAGGGAAGAGTTCCTTCGACAAGCGCTTGCACAGGGATCTCTTCTGACCTCTTAATAGGGTAACCACAAACAATGGAGAGATAGGAGCAGTTGTTGGCAATTGAAAAGCGAGATGAAGAGTGGTCAAAGATCTGACAGAGCACTCCTGTTTTCACACCAGATTTTTCAACGATCTGCATAACGCTCTCCATGAGGCAATCAATTGTGTGGGTAGAAATTCCCATTTTTTTAGCATATGTCCGAAGATCGCAGATAGCCTGTTGATCTCCATCTTCAATACAATTATTGCTTAGAAAAGACCACATGGCACTTTCTGTAGGCACTTTGGTAAAAAGGCATGGACTGCAACTTACAACAAGTTTGGCATTATTACCCTCTTGATCACTAAAGCGGTTAAGGTATGTATAAGAAAGGAAACTGTAAGGAAAAGGGGGAGAGTTTAAGAGAAAATCCTTATAGAGCTCCATTTTCTTCTTCTGGCTTCTTCCAGCTTTGGTAATGGAGTCGTAAGAGAGGTGATTCATATAGAAAGCGGTTAGAGCGGGGTCGATTTTCTCTGCTAATGCTTCAATGACTGCCTTCTCTTCTAACCTATCAATCGCTTCTGGAAACCTATAGCAGTGATAGAAATGGAGAAGAAGGTCATCTACCTCGTCCGTGGGAAGATAATCTATAGAAAGGTTTAAGGGAGAGAAAATAAAGTAGTCTGCAAGATATTCTCTTAAATCATCTGTTACAGGATTGTGCCTTCCTTTCAAATAGGCGCCTTTGACTGAATCGCCATAATCGAAGTCAGGGTCATCCGGAATGCGCCAAAAGACAAAATCCTTCGGTAGATCAGATCCTGTTGTCTCCTCAACAACTGCTTTGATGATATCTTGGATTGCACTGACGTAGTGGGTTGTGCCGTGATAGGCAAAAAATGTTTCATCCTCTTGGGATTGAATATCTCCAAAAAAGGGAACATGCTTTTTGTATTTTCTCAGCTCCCCTTTAAAAAGCTTTTCGATAAACTGCCCCTCCTGTTCGCTCAAAAAACGGGAGGTAGGGTTGCTAGCATCAACAAAAAGAGTCGCTAAAACAGATAAAATTAATGAATATTTTTTAAACATAAGAAATATAGAATGAATGAGAAATTAATGAAAATCAAGAGTCATGTCGATGATTAATCTTCATGTTTTTTCTTATTTTGATCGGTTCCCTACCCGAAAAGGGCTACCTCGCCCTCGGCGATAACTACGCTATGAGCAGTGACAGCCGCACCCTTGGCCCTGTCCCTCAAGATAACCTCGAAGGCACTACCCTCATTATCCTATGGCCGCCGCTATACTGTGATTCTTGCGAAGAACTGAGCTCATTGAATACGAACGGTTACAGAACCAAAAATCCTGGTAGGCAATCTACTGTTAGCAGATAAACCCTCCAAAGCTGAAATGGTATTAGGGTTGGATAGATCACTAATCTTAACGATTCTTAAGACTTGATCTGACTCTTTAATGTAGAGATAATTACCAATAATTTTCACTACTCTAGTTGGGTCCGAATAGTTATTTGTCTCATTCGTTGTTGTGGCCCCCTCTCTCACTTCTGCATTACTAAGAACAGTAACTAAGTGAGTTTCATTTATTGGAACATCAGATTCTCTACAGAGGGGGCAATTGTGTTTGATCTGTTCCCAAATGTTGATACACGCCGCATGGAATTGATGGCCACAACTAAGGGCCGTAGCCTCTCTCTCCATCGGTTCAAAACAGATAGAACAGGCATTACCAACAGAGGAGGAATATTGACCAATACTAGATGACATGAATCTATTATAAAGTGTTTCCACAATTAGATATACTAAAAAAAATAGCATTAACATTTATATATTAGAATGTCCAAAAAACAGAAATGTTTTCAACCGCGAAGCTTTTTTTTAATTAGTCTCATCAAAATCGCCATCGACAAGAACTACGCAATGATTGGTGAGACCCTGTACCCCAAGTATAATCTCTAAGGCACTCCCCTCGTTACCCTAAGGCCGCCGCTATACTGTGATTCTTGCCAAAAATTGAGCTCATTGAATACGAACGGTTACAGAACCAAAAGTTCTGGTAGCCAATCTATTGCTACCGGATGAACCCTCCGAAACTGAAATGTCAATAGGATTGGATGGATCACTAACATCAACAATTCTTAAGCCTTGAGGTGGCTCTTCAAAATAGGCATAATTACCGATAAATCTCACGCTTCTGGTTGGTTCCCAAGAATTATTTGTCTCATTCGTTGCTGTGGAACCTTCTCTCGCTTCTGTATTACGAAGCGCAGTAACTGATCTTTCAATGGGACGAGTAACAGAACCAAAAACTCTAGTAGCCAACCTATTGCTACCGAGTAAACCCTCCGAAACTGAACTTGTCTCATGCGTTGCTGTGGAACCTTCTCTCGCTTCTGTATTACGAAGCGCAGTAACTGAGTGAGTTTCATTTATTGGAACATCAGATTCTCTACAGAGGGGGCAAGTGTGATTGATCTGTTGCCAAATGTTGATACACACCGCATCGAATTCATGACCACAACGAAGAGCTGTAACCTCACTGCTCATCGGTTCTAAACAGATAGAACAGTCATTACCAATAGGAGATGATGATCTACTAATACTAGATGACATAGGCTTATTTTAAAGTATTTTACCAAATAGGGATACTAAAAAATATTACCGACAAAAAAAAGAAATAATTTTAATCATGAGGGTCTATTTACCTAGACTCAACACACTCACCCTCGGCGATAACTACGCCATAAAAGGAGACACTGATTAAGTCAGCCCCATTCCCGCTTGAACACAGGCATAGAACTTTTCATCAAATTCTTTGACGACCTCATCAAGTCCATCGACGAGCTTCTGCAAATCTTGTTTGTATTTCAAAAGACCGTTAAAGCCCTCTTTTTCAGAAATCAACTTTGTTAAC
>JAJFMK010000075.1 GCA_021772215.1 Chlamydiota bacterium
CTTCGCGGTAGTAGGATTGAAAATCGCTATATTTAAGCGGCCAAGCCGGTGAGATGCCATCTCCATAGCGAATCTCATTGAAGTCATTTTCTCTTAGGCGAAAGAGAGCAGCGCCGTAGAATTTAGTGTTGCCTCCTACGAAGTAGTGGTTTCCCGGGGTAAAGGGTTTACCATCCTTGTCGATCCACTTTTCATCCGGAAGGTATCTGTTATCGGCAAAGACAGCCTTGGGGTCCCAGTTATCCTCCTCTCTTGGGAGATAGCCTCCCCTCTCTAGGATAAGGATCTTTAGCCCTGTCTTCGCAAGGGCATAGGCTAGAGTGCCTCCTCCCGCTCCTGATCCGACGATGATGAGATCATAATGAGTTGATTCTGACATTGTTACCCCAAATACTAAAAAAATTATTGTCTATAGGTTCCTTTTATCTTATATGGATGATTAAGGAAAAGGGGGTTTTTTTATGAAGGCGTTAACATTAACACCTGCAGATAAGTCACTTCACATCGAAGATCGGCCCGAACCAAAAATTGAGTCGCCGAATCAGGTGATGTTAAAAGTTTTGGAAGTGGGGATCTGTGGTACCGACCGCGAGGAGGCTGAGGGGCAGCGTGGAACGCCCCCTCCAGGAAAGCAGTCGCTTGTTATCGGACATGAGATGCTTGGCGAGGTGGTCGCTGTTGGCGAGTCTGTTACTAAAGTGAAGAAGGGAGATCTCGCTGTCTTTTCTGTACGCCGCGGCTGCAACGCCTGCCCTGCTTGCAACAACAACCGATTCGACATGTGCTACACTGGAAACTACCGAGAGCGCGGCATTAAGGATGAGGATGGCTATCAGCAGCAGTTTGTGGTCGATGAGGAGGCCTATATTATCCCGATCAATCAGGATATGCGCCCCTTTGCTGTCCTCTCAGAGCCAATGTCTGTAGTAGAGAAGGCGATCGATCTACTGATTACGCTACAAAGAGCGCGTCTGCCCGACTGGGAACAGAAGGGGACCGATCTATCGGGTCGTAAGGCGTTAATCGCTGGACTTGGGCCCATTGGACTTTTGGCAGCGATCATTTTCCGTCTTCGTGGCGCAGAGGTCTATGGCATGGATGTGGTAGACGACAATAGCTTGCGTCCCACTCTTTTTAAGAAGTTGGGAGGCACCTACATCGATGGCCGTAAAACAGACCTCTCAACTTTTCAGAAAAAATGCTCTAGACTGGACCTTATCTTAGAGGCTGCGGGTGTTCCTACACTCGATTTTCATCTGCTTGAAGCATTGGGAATCAACGGAGCCTACGTTCTCACAGGTGTCGCCGCAGATCATAAGAGCGTGACTATTGATGGGGGCACCTTGATGGAGCGTCTTGTCATGAATAATCAGGTGATGGTCGGCAGCGTCAACGCAGCGCCCTATCATTGGGACATGGGGGCTAAAGATCTCGAAGAGGCGGGGAAACGCTGGGGCGATGTGCTCTCTAGCTTGATCACTCAGAGGCTTCCCGTTGATCACTACAAAGAGGCGATGGAGTCTCACGCCTCCGACGAGATCAAAAGTGTTCTGACCTGGGACGGACAGGGATAGAAAAATAGAGCAGAGATCTGGTAAGATCATATCACAATGCTCTACTATTTATTTCTTCTCCTGCTTCTCTTTGGGTGCGAATCTAAGAAATCTCTTGAGGTTGAAACTTCAGAACATCGTCTCGAGACCAGAGATATCTCCTACATGATCTGGAAGAGGGAAGGGGAGCTTGGCCCAAGCCCCCTTGTTGTGATTTCACATGGCTTTGGCGGTAAAGGAACCAATCAGGCGTGGCTGGCGCGGGATCTTGTGCGCCAAGGCTATGTCGTTGCGACTCTTAATCATCGAGATTTTTGTCTCTGCGGCGGCTTTCGGGAGCTTTGGGAGAGACCCTTAGATGTTCAAGCCCTTTTAGATGAGGTGACAGAGCTTCCTTATGTCGACTCAGATAGGATAGGCATGGTTGGCTACTCGATGGGCTCGTTGACAGCGCTCTGGCTCGGGGGCGCTCAAGCGGCGAAATATGACAGAGAGCATCTTATACCGAGCCCCGATGATGTCGTCGACGATATCTATTTTAGTCGACTTGAGCCCCTTCTAGATGCAGTCAACTACGAAAAGGGGCGACAGACCTATCGAGACGTGCGCATCAAAGCGTACGTTATGTTGGCTCCCACTTGGGCCTGGCTCTTCACAGAGGAGGGCTGCAGCTCATTTGAGCCGCCCTCTCTATTAATCGCATCCCGCGGTGATGAGCTGGTTAATACTGAGGCGAATGCCTTCGTTTTGGCTGACTGGATTCCCAAGGCAAAGCTCAAAGAGGTTGATTCCCGAGCTGGTCATTTTGTCTTCTTAAACCAAAAAATAAGCTACTGGCCCCATCAAGCCTACCTCTTCGAAGATCTCGAAGGAGTCGACCGTGAGGAGATTCACCGGGTCACATGCGCTGAAATTACTCAATTTTTTAGGGCAAATTTGTTATAATTGCCGCTATGCTTTCAAATGAGTGGCTTTTTTTATTACAGATAATTTTTACTGTCTCTATCTCGTTGATTGCGCTTCGGTTAGGGAGAGTGACACTCACCTCCTGGGTCGCGCTGCAGGGAGTCTTGGCCAATCTATTCGTGGTCAAACAGATCAATCTTTTCGGACTCAGCGTCACCTGCGGTGACTGTTACATTGTCAGCTCGATTTTTGGGCTGAATCTTCTTCAAGAATTTTTTGGAAAAGAGGCCTCGCGAGCGGCGATTCCTGCCACCTTCTTAGGGATGCTCTTTATGGTGGTGATGTCACAGTTTCACCTCGCCTACTCTCCCAACGACTTCGATACCACAAATGGAGCCTTCCAAACTATCCTTCAGCCGGCGCCAAGGCTTCTCATCGCCTCTTTGATCACATCTTTGATGGTTTGGGTTTTCGATATCCGCCTCTTTTCATGGATTAAGGAAAACTTTTTTATTCTCCCTTACGCTCTGCGCACAGCGATCTGCATGGTGATTAGCCAGCTGCTCGACACCATTCTCTTTACGTTCTTGGGTCTCTATGGAGTGATCAACTCTCCCGGCCATGTCATTATGGTCAGCTTTGCAATTAAAATGGTCTGCATCGCAGGTCTTACCCCTTTTGGCGGCGTCGCTAAATGGGCAAGAGGAGAGCATGTTAAAGTTTGAACTGATCCATCAATCGACAAGAAGCGGCGCGCGCGTGGGCCGCATCCACACTCCTCACGGCGTGATAGACACCCCAAACTTCGTCGCGGTCGGTACCAACGGCACGGTGAAGAGTCTCGACAGTCGGTCCTTAAAAGATATAGGCCTGCAGCTGATGTTTTGCAACACCTACCATCTGATGCTTCAGCCGGGGACAGAGGTGGTCAAAAAGGCTGGGGGGCTTCATAAGTTCATCCAGCGTGACATGCCGATCATCACAGATTCTGGCGGCTTTCAGGTCTTTAGCTTAGCCTACGGCTCCGTTGCCGATGAACTGAAAAGCCGCGGCACGAAAAAGAGCGACGGCTCGGTCTTAAAAATCACAGAGGATGGGGTCTGGTTTCGCTCCTACCGCGATGGATCAAAGCTTCTTTTAACTCCTGAGACCTCCATCGATGCGCAAAAAGATCTCGGCGCCGATATCATTATTCCCTTCGATGAGCTGCCTCCCTACCATATCGACGACGATGCTCTTGCTGAATCTTTGGAGAGAACTCACCGCTGGGAGGAGCGCTCTTTGAATCACCATCTCAAAAATCCAAACGGACAGGCGATGTATGCGGTGGTACATGGCGGCGTCAAGGAAGATTTTCGAAAAAAGAGCGCCGATACGCTCTCTAAACTTCCTTTCGATGGCTTTGCCATTGGTGGCTCTTTAGGAAAGACCAAAGAGCAGCTCTATCATCTCTTGAGCTACACCACCTGTAGACTCGATGAGGCGAAACCAAGGCATCTTCTCGGCATAGGCGACCTCGAATCTATTGAGCGTTCAATCCCTTATGGTATCGACACCTTTGATAGCTCCTACCCGACGCGCGCGGCGCGCCATGGCGTCCTCTTCAGCGACCAGGGGCATACAAAGATTTCAAAAGGCTGCTACAAAGAACACTTCGCACCTCCTATCGAAGGCTGTCCCTGTCCGACCTGCGCTCATTTTAGCGCTGCTTTTCTTCACCATCTCTTTAAAGCGAACGAATTGAGCGCTTATACCCTTGCCACACAACACAATCTCTACTATATGGTACATCTAATGGAGCGCTACCGAAGCGCCATCAAAAACAATGAGGTATAGATGGCTACATTAAAAAAAAATGAACCCAATGAGGCAAAGGGTGAACTCAAAGAGATCTATAACGAGATTGAAAAAGATGTGGGCCGGGTTCCCAATATCTTTCAATACTTAGGCAACTTTCCCGGTTCTATTTCAGCCTATTTCGCGATAGGAAAAGAGTTGGAGAAGGGGAAGCTTACAGCCAAACAAAGAGAGATGATTGCTTTGGCCGTCAGCCAAAAAAACAATTGTAACTACTGCCTCGCTGCTCACACCGCCATTGGAAAATCTGTGGGTCTTTCTCCCGAGGTGATCAAAGAGGCCAAATCGGGAAACGCCGAAGATGGAAAGAATCGGGCCATATTGAGCTTTGTTCAAGCGATTGTCGAAAAGAGAGGCCTAGTCACTGCGGAAGAGGTTCAGAGCTTACAGGCGGCTGGGGTCGATGATCAAGAGATCGTTGAGATCCACCTCACCATTGTTCATACATTTTTTACGAATTACTTTAATCACCTCAACGATACGCCCGTAGATTTTTAGGGTTGCGAAGAAACCCCCAAATCTTATAGATTAGTCGTTGTCTTCTGGGGGTTTAGCTCAGCTGGTAGAGCGTCTGATTTGCATTCAGAAGGTCAGGAGTTCGACTCTCCTAACCTCCATCCAATTCTCGCGGTTATAGCTCAGTTGGTTAGAGCGCTACACTGATAATGTAGAGGTCCCAAGTTCAAGTCTTGGTAACCGCACCATTTCCTAGATAAACAAATTTTTAAATGTCTGCAGGATATAGGTTCTATCTTGGGTCTCCTTTTTTAGCCTTTCAGCAAAAAGGGTACACTCCTCTAGGGCTGCGTTGCCAATTAGGGGATCTGAGAAGTTGAGCCAGTCGAAGCTGTGGTGAAGGTCCTCTCTTAAAAACTGGGCGATCGCCTTGATATCAGACTTGTGGCTGGTGAGCATCGCACGTAAGTTTCGATACTCTTGATCTTCGTTGAGAAGCCGCTCTACCTTCCCCTCATCGGGCGGGATGATCCAATCTTCTGTTGGTGACCCGGGAAAATTGCTTGCCTGCACTTTATCCTCTAATTTCTCCCAGCGCTCCCACTTCAACTTCTTAAATTGGTGCAGCGCGTCGATGAAGCGGTTTAGCGCCTGTAGGTCTTTTTCCTTATTGCGACTCATAAACTCATCAAAGCAAGTTCTAAACGCTTCTGTCAAGAAGATTGTAGGTGGTAGCTCTCTTCCATTTTTTTGATTCGCTCTTCTAGTGTCGGATGGCTGGCAAAGATAAGGCTTAGCCTTGAAGACGAGTGGAACATCAGAGGTTCAAAGGGCTGTTTTCGAGGAGAGACGGTTTTAATAGGTAGCTTTTTGTCGATCTCTTGAAAGTGGCGCAAGGAGAGGGTTGTCGCTTCAACGCTTACTGATCTTGCGGCTCTATAGTCAGCACTGTAGAGAACTTTACGGTGAAACCAGCTTATGTAGAGAGTGCTCATGAACATTAGGGCGAGCTGGAGAAGCTGAATTAGGAGAATCGCGCCACGATTGGGGTTTTTATTTAGTGAGCCGGGGAAGAGGGCGCAGATTAGATTCACAGGGCCAAAAGAGTAGCTGTTTAGAAGGCTCTGCAGCCAGGTCATCTTCGCTGTGGAGCCATTGATTACTTTAGAGATTTCATGGGCAATGACGCTTTCAATTTCACTTTCGCTCATGCGGGCCAAAAGGGCTGTAGAGAGAGCCAATAGCGCTTTTGATTTTGTGGGGCCTACCGAAAAGGAGTTAGGGGTTTGGCTCTCCCAGATAGTTAATTTAATTTTTGTCTTTGTCGTGAGTCGATTTAGCAGCTTTTTAGCGATTTTGACAGCTTGCCTCGCCCCAGCGTTCTGGCTGTTTAGGGTTATTGGGATAAGCTCCATCGCTTCAGTGGCATTTTTAACGGCGCGCATAGAGAACCAGGTTGAGCCAACAAGGCCCCAAAGAAAAATCGTTGGAAGGGTCCAAAGGGGGGGGATTAGATCGTTGATCCCCAAAACCTCGAAGGTGATTGCACAGCTAAAGGCAACGAGGAGATTGGCTAAGAGAAATTGCATAGCGCCATAATCTCACGATAAACGAAATTTGTACACTTGCAAGTCCCTCTTGCTAAAATATGATTCACAACCTATCTTTGGCATTTATGAAACCGATGAAACGCATTGCTATCACGGGGGGCTCAGGCAATATCGCCTACAGCCTTCTCTTTCGAATCGCCCATGGGAACCTCTATGGGTATGATACGCCGATTGCTCTACACATCCTCGAAGTGGAGTCGATGATCCCGAATCTGGAAGGGGTAAAGATGGAGCTTGAAGACTGCTCTTTTCCGCTTCTCAAAGAGGTGCATGTCGGGTCGAACCCCCATGAACTTTTTAAAGATGTCGATCTGGCGATCTTAATTGGCGCGAAGCCGCGCGGGCCTGGTATGGAGCGAAGAGACCTCCTGATGGAAAATGGGAAGATCTTCGTCGATCAAGGAGCGGCTCTTAACGCCTCGGCAAGTCCCGACTGTAAGGTGCTTGTTGTTGGAAACCCCTGTAACACCAACTGCTGGATCGCTAAGGAGAAGGCAAAACGGCTAAATCCGAAAAATTTCTTCGCAATGACACGTCTCGATCAAAATCGCGCTAAAAGCCTTTTAGCTAACAAGGCGGGCTGTGACATCAGCGAGGTGAGCCAGATGGCTATCTGGGGTAACCACTCCGCTACGCAGGTGCCAGACTACACGCACGCTCTTATAAAGGGTAAAAAAGCAGAAGATGTGATCAAAGATCACGATTGGCTTAAAGGCGAATTTGTGAGCCGTGTACAGCAGCGCGGCGCCGAGGTAATCAAAGCGCGCGGCAAGTCGTCGGCAGCCTCAGCCGCACACGCCATTATTGATACTGTGCGCTCTTTTGAAGGGCTCGACGGTATGGGAGAGTGGTTTTCTTTAGGATTAGATTCGACTGGCAACCCATACGGTATTCGCGACGACCTTATCTACTCCTTTCCCTGTATTTGGGAGCCGGGCGGCGTCCGTATTGTGGAAGACCTCAAGATCAATGATTACCTTCAAGAGAAGCTCCGCATCTCGGAAAAAGAGCTGATTGAAGAGCAGGGACAAATTGTAAGTTTTGCGAGGTAAAATGAGCGGTACCACTCTCTTTGAAGTCACTGAGGAGCACCTAAACAGAGGGCTTCGCGGCGTTCCTGTGGGAACTTGCTCCACCTCTCAGGTGAGACCTGAAGAGGGGCTCTACTATATGGGGCTTCCTGTGAGTGATCTGGCCCTAAAGAGCCCCGAAGAGGTGATCTACCTGCTCTTCTATGGTAAATTTGCGAGTGATCAAGAGCTGACGCGCTTCAAACAGGAGCTTGTTAAACGCAGCTCTCTTCACTCTGACGCAAAAAAGGCCATATTCCAGCTTCCGAAGAAGGGAAGCGCGATGGATCACTTTTCGATCGCCATCATGCTGGCAGGTATGTATGAAAAGGTGGAGAATTATCGCGAAGATTGTCTCAATTTATTCGCTAAGATTCCTGAAATTGCCGCCCATGTGATTAACTCCTATGCGGGATGGGGCCAGACGCCTCCCACCAAGCCAGAATTGGGATACATGGAGAACTTTACCCAGATGCTCAATGTCCCGGGTAAGGATTCTGACGCTCTCAATGAGCTCTTTCGCCTCTTTAATGTGTTGCACTATGACCATGGCGGTGGAAACCTCTCCACTTTCGTCGGTAAGGCTGTCAGCTCCGGCCTCGAGGATCTCTACGGCTCGATTGCGGCAGCGATGAACGCTCTGGCTGGCCCCAAACATGGCCGCGCGAATGCCGATACTCTCGCCTTTAACCGGGGACTTCTCGATGAGGTGGGAGATCCGACGCCAGAAAATGTCGAAAAGGCATTAAGAAAGAGGATCAAAGAGAAGCAGCTGATCTTCGGCTTTGGCCATGCGGTCCTTCGAGTGGAGGATTCGAGAGCTAAAATCTTCTATGAGGTGTTAGCAAGACGTTATCCGGATACCCCCTTAGCTAAGTTGGCACTCATTTTGCGTGAGGTGGGGCCCAAAGTGTTAAAAGAGAACCCTAAGATCTCCAACCCCTATCCCAATGTGGATGCGGTTTCGGGAACTGTGATGACTGAGGCTGGCTTCGCCTATCCCGAATTTTCTACCGTGCTCTTTGGGCTTTCGCGAACTGTCGGGATCTCGATCCAGATTATGCAAGAGCGCGAAGCGAATATTCCTATCTACCGACCAAAATATATCTTCAAGGCACCAATATGAAAGAGCCATTTAATAGAGCCCTCAAACAGAGTTTTTGCTGGTCAAAATGGATCGGCTGTAGCGTAAGTATTGTCGTCATTGGATTGATCTTCCTCTTTTTTGGTACCTTGGCGGCATCTTCTGCAGGCTGGCTGAAAGCAACGCTTGGGTTATTGCCGCTCTTTTTGTCTGTGGGACTATTCTGTTCACTCGGTGTGATCTTAGTGAAGCTCTATGACGATGAATTGCAGAGGAAAAAGAGCACCCTCCTAAGCGTTGCTAAAGATTCGCTCCAACTGCTTCTTGGCACCTCCTACATAACCATTCCACTCTTCGTGCTCTTCATTGTCCTTTGGATCTTTTTAGGCCTCTATCAGCTCTTAAGTTACACACCGCTCTTTGGCTCATTTATTGGCGTTACGCTCTCCTTTGTTCCCTTTTTGATCTACGTCGCCCTCTTTTTGATCCTTGCCATCTCCGTTATTACCCTCTTCTACCTCGTGCCACCTGTCGCCATCAACGGCTGGGAAGGTCGTGAGATCATCAAACAGAAGCTCACCGAGATTCTCGTCGATCCCTTCAATCACGGCAAATATCTTCTGATCGCCCTTATCCCTCCAACTATTAGCCTCTTCATTCTCCTCTGGAGTGCCCGCATGGCTAAGCTCCACTTCAAAGAGGTTGAGATCGACCTCTTCGCCGTGCAGTGGGTGATTGTCCTGATCCCTTTTGCAGCTCTTTTAGCTCCATCGGTGCTCTTCTTCTTCAACTTCGCTCACGAGATCTACTCTAGAAATAGAGGTAAGTCTTCTTAAGGACGTCCTTTTACCCATAAGTCCATTATTCTGCTCATCTTCTCCTCGGTGGAGACCCATGGCACCCTGCGTTTTATAACGTGTAGAGGATTGTGTATATGTTTTTGCACACACACTTATACACAATCGTAATACTCTACCGATGTCCTTGGATAAACACCTTTGATATTTAAAATAATTGATTCATTATGTTATGCTTCAACTAATGTATAAGGTTTAAATTAATCAAAATTTAAAAAAAATAGGATAAGCAAGATGAGTGCTGTTGAAAGAGCGATTGCCTATAACCGCGATGCTATTTTACCTATAAGCAAGTTTGCACCAAACAGTCGGCCTACTACAAGAAGAAACTGGGCCAAAGAGATTTATCGACCAAAAACGCGTCAATTCTTTTTCGCATCAAGAATAAGGTCACAAAAGAGTTGATTGGAGGTCTCGGCAAGGTAGCCTTTGCTTGGTTAGCAAAAGAGGCACATATTCGCAAAGATTGTGAAGAACTATATAAAAAGCGAGAATCTGAAGGTTTTGAGGGCTTGAGCCAGAGGAGCGCTACCTCCTCGGAACATTTCGGTGGTTTAGATAATTTTATGAAACAAGTATTTGATAATGATGGACCTGTTAGCGTTAAAAAATTTACAACTGAAACGGTGGAAGGTTATCGGGCTGATAGAGCAAGCCGCAAGAGAATAAACTCCAAGGAAGATGCACAAGACCCTAAGAATAATAAAAAATAAATTAGATTTACTAGCTTAACAAAGGAAAAAGGAGGTAACAATGTTTTCACCAGACGTGATTTTAACACGAAGTATGAGAAATGATCTCTATCAGATTGCAGACGGAAATATTGCCAGGAGAAGAGCGAAAGGTAAAGAGGACAATTTTTCAACAAGAGATCTTGAGTACTCTTTAGTAGAGTATGCACTTTTTCAAAGGCTAGCCTATAAACAAAAGCACCAAGGAATTCCAGAAAGAGAACATAACTATCTTTATGAAAAAGCTCGTATTATGTCTATCGAAGCTACTCTTAATGTATCTTCCGGTATTAATGAGAAAGAGTTGGTAGAAGAAGGAATAGCTAAAAGAGAATTAGAAGAGCACACAATAACGAAGCTCTTTCAACGCATATATTCTAGTACTCTCGAAAAATATGTTGCCGATCAAGAAGAAAAAGAGCTCCGAGCGCTAAACAATCTCTAGGGTGTAGTCTTTGTAAGAATGATTTCCATCAATAATCTAATGACTTTAGTACGTTTTCTAACAGCTTCACGAATACACCTGCTTTATCAGACGATTCAATATCAAAGACCTCCAGTACAACGAAGCCTAAGTAATCGAACAACGTAAACACTCACGAGCATTCATAGGATCAAAGATAATAACTGTTTTACCATTTTTCAAGTTTCATTTTCACTATGCAGTAGATAAAACTTACCCTACTGATAATAAATATTATAAGCAAATCAGCAAAGCCTATACAATCACTAGAAGATCTTAAGCAAGAAAAAAAACAGCATTTGATATATTAGCTTCATTTCTGTTATCCTTGATTGCCACCAAATCCTTATCCTAGACTTTATATATATGACCAGATGCGTAAGGACGCGGGTGTTGTCTCAATCCAATGAACAAACAGGGACAAAAGAATCATCTGACTCACTTTGCACAGGTTCTTAAGGATTTAGATATTGAACTCATCTGTGCTAAGAGCCCCAAGCCAAAGGCCGAGTAGAGAGAGCCAATGGGACCCTTCAGGATTGTGTATAAGTTTGTGTGCAAAAACTTATACACAACCTCAATGACCACTTCCAAGTTCCAGGTTTGCCACGAGTAAAATGTCTAAAAATTGATCATGAGTAATATCCTAGCAGCAAGTTTTTTGAGGCGCTACAGGCGATCAGCTAGGTGCTCGGCTAGGTGCTCGGCTTATAAATCCTCGATGCAATGAACGGCTTTTGATCAGCTTCAGTTGACCATTTTATTGTTCGTCATCTGACACGACTTTAGTCTAGCAACTATTGGGAAGATTTTTGTTACGGAGATATTTTATTCAACCATTCGATGACTCGCTTGAATTGTCGTTGCCCCCGATGAGGGTAAATACTAAAACAACAACGAAAATCCCTATCCCGTAACAAAGCAAACCATATAAAGGAACCATTTCTCGGGTTTCATTTTTTTTATCACTTTCGCCTCTATTTATCAGTGCTGATGTATCGCTTGGGTTCTCGGTGTCATCATTGATACGAATGAATTCACTTAATTTGCCCGTAAAATCAGAAAATGTTCGCTCTCAGAGGATGTTTTTAAGGGCAATATCTTTGTTTGGGATTGTACTTAAAGTCTCAGTTGCAAACTGCTGGCTTCGTCTTGCAAGAGAGAGATGAGGAGTTTGCCCCTTTAGCGTTCCTTTGCAGTGACTGCATTGGCTCGTTGGATCAGCCTGTTGTATCGTATGACCACAGTTAGTCACAACTGGACGGCTCATCAACTTACCACTACTAAAAAACTCGGATGGGATGTAGGTATTTGCTACTACTAATTCATTTTAAGTTTGCATTATCTATCCTTTTTTAAAAAATGTCCTGTAATTGAATGCTCAATTTTAGCGACCTCTTCGGGAGTGCCGGAGGCGATGAGTTCGCCGCCATCTTCGCCTGCTTCGGGGCCGAGGTCTAGGAGGTAGTCGGCCTGTTTGATGAGGCCGAGGTGATGTTCGATCATAATGACGCTGTTGCCCTTGTCGACAAGTTTTTGGATGACGCGGATGAGCTTGGCGATGTCGTCGGCGTGGAGGCCGACGCTAGGCTCGTCGAGGATGTAGAGGGTTCGGCCTGTGGAGCGTTTGGAGAGCTCGCGGCTAAGCTTGATGCGCTGCGCCTCTCCGCCGGAGAGGGTCTGCATCTTCTGGCCGAGCTGGAGGTAGTCGAGGCCGACGTCGGAGAGGGTGTTAAGAATGCGGACGATGGGACGGTGGTTTTTAAAGAGCTCTTTTGCCTCTTCGACTGTTGTCTTAAGGATCTCTCCGAAGTGTTTGCCTAGATATTTGACCTCGAGGCTGACAGGATTGAGACGCATTCCCTTACAGACTGGGCATTCGATCTGGATGGCGGGGAGGAAGAGCATCTCGATACGCTTATAGCCAAGACCCCAACAGTTGGTGCACATCCCTTTGAGGTGATTGAAGCTAAAGTTTCTCGGCTGCAGGCCACGAAGGGCAGCTTCAGGAAGCATGGCAAAGAGTTGACGCACCTTCGGCAGCAGGTCACAGTAGGTGCCGACATCGGAGCGTGAGGTGTGGCCGATCGGATCTTGGGTGATCGAGAGCAGCTTGTCGAGGTGGGAGATGCCGTACACTTCGCCATAGGGGGTCTTAACATGATCATTTTGCTCTAACCCTTGCGCAACAAGAGGCGCAATGATCTGCTGCACAAGCGTTGACTTTCCCGATCCAGAGACACCTGTAACGCAGGTCAGCGCTTTCGTTGGAATTGAAACAGAGAGCGATTTGAGGTTATGAAGTTTAGCGTTTCGCACCTCTAAAGTTTCATCTGTTATTGGACGTCGTTTTTTCGGTATTGGCAGACTCTTTTTTCCTGAGAGATATTGACCTGTCAGCGAGTTCTCATTCTCTTTGAGTTCTGTCAGCGTCCCTTGGGCGACGGCAACACCACCAAAGTTGCCGGCGCCGGGGCCAAAGTCGATCAGATGGTCAGCAATTTTGAGCGTCTCTTCATCATGTTCTACCATCAACAATGTGTTTCCAAGGCTCTTGAGATGGATCAGAGCCTGATTTAGTCTTTCGGTGTCATGCGGATGGAGGCCGATGGTCGGCTCATCTAGGACATAGAGAGTACCCGTCAGGCCGCTGCCAAGCTGGCGGGCGAGGCGGATGCGCTGCGTCTCGCCGCCGCTGAGTGTCGGCGCCGTGCGGTCTAAGGAGAGGTAGTGAAGGCCGATACGAAAAAGG
>JAJFMK010000076.1 GCA_021772215.1 Chlamydiota bacterium
ATAGATCCTCGCCAAAGCTGCCCATCTTAAGCAGGCCCTTGAGTAGGCTTCCTTTAATACCGCGCATCAGAGGCGATGAGAAAAATGATCTCAAAGAGTTCGGCAGAGGCTCGAGTTTACCACCAAAGAGAAGGTAGCGTCGCTTGGCAGCGGGGCTGGACCAGAGGATCTCACTTTTAAGCCCAATCTCATCGACAAGCTGCAGAGTAGCCTCCGATGATCCCCGTAATGTTCTTGGTCCGCGTTCAAAAAAGAAGCCCTCCTCTTTACGACTCTCAATCCAGCCGCCGACACGTCCCTCTTTTTCTAAGATGATAGGAGAGAGCCCTCGCTTCTTGAGGTACCAAGCCAAAGTGAGCCCCGAAATGCCACCACCTAAGATCGCAACTTGTCTTTTCATGAGCAAAACGATAACATCTTTAATCTATGTTTGAAACTATCCCCATTGAAATAAGCGCCTCTTGGCAGGAGGCTCTAAATGTTGAGCTACAAAAACCCTATCTTCTAGACCTCGCCGCCTTCGTAGCCTCCGAAAGGGCGATGGGTAAAAAAATCTATCCTCCTGAAGAGCTAGTCTTTAACGCCCTGAAGTGTACCCCCTTCGATCAGGTGAAGGTGGTGATTGTCGGCCAAGATCCCTATCATGGCGCTGGCCAGGCTCACGGCCTCTCCTTTTCTGTTCCTCCAGGGGTTCAACCACCCCCTTCGTTAAAAAATATCTACAAAGAGCTAAAAGAGGATCTGAGCATCGAGCCGCCAAACCACGGCTACCTAATGAAATGGGCTGAGCAGGGTGTTCTCCTTCTCAACGCTACCCTCACCGTGGAAGATGGTAAGCCGCAGTCTCACCAAAGAAGAGGCTGGGAGAGCTTCACCGACGCTATCCTCAAGCGATTAAGCGAAGAGGACCGTCCCCTCGTCTTTATCCTCTGGGGCCGCTTTGCCAAGGAGAAGGGAGCCTTCCTTCTTAATAATGTTCCACGTGGAACAAAAGCGCACCATCTGGTCCTCACAGCGGCTCACCCCTCACCTCTCTCCTGCCATAACGGCTTTTTTGGCTGCCACCACTTTTCCAAGACCAATGCATTTCTCACACAAAGCGGATTGAATCCAATAGATTGGTCTCTATAACCCATTACAGAACAGTAACTTGAATTAAATTCAAGAATATATTATAATGTAGGTGAAGGGGGAGGTGTATATGATTGTCGAAAAACAATTTAATGAGGCCCTTGAAGAGCTGCAGAAGCTTGAGCGTTCCACAATTACTATAGGGGACCACATCATCTTTATGCAGACGGAGCAGGGCGCCTCACTCATTACTTTAAGCTGCTGCGTCTATCGCGGCTTAAACTACATTCCCACAGGTGTGCGCGAGGCGATGAAGCACCTCTTCCCTAAGCCACGCCCTTTTCACACCGATCTCTATCTCGACGAAAAGAGCCATACCATTAACCTGCTCTTCCGCGGCAAGCTAGAGGGTGTCTCAAAAAAGCGGTTTCTTCAAATCCTCGAAGAGTTTGTTCTGATCGCCGAAGATTGGATCGACTGGTTCGACGACCACGACAAAAGAGACCGCATCCACATCCGCCGCAAATAGCTTACTCAGCCGCTCGATACGCCTGGTCTACTCTTTTAGGCTTATCAGGGTATCGGCGACAGAAAGAGAAATATCCCCTTTCTATTTTTTTTTGAGAGGTTTCTCCCCACTGTCCACTTTGACGTAGGAGTTGCGCGCAATCTGCTCAACTTTGTATACGACCTGCAGACAAACTCTTTCAAAAAATTGCTGGAGTAAGTGAAACCAACTGAGTGATGAATTAACGGACTCTGTTAAATCTCACGCTTTGCCATTTTCCCCTGATATAAAGCCAATAGTAGCCACCCCTCATAGGAGAGAATGAGCAGACCTGCTGCAAGGAGCTGTGAGAAGACATCGGGAGGCGTCAGGAGCGCTCCCAAGATGAAGGCGAGCAGGTAGGCGACTCTTCTTTTTTGCCGAAGCATCTCGTAGGTGATGAGGCCAAAATAGACGAGGGCAGTCATCGTCAATATTAGCAAGGAGAGGAGAAAGCTTGAGATGTAAAGCCAGAGACAGTAGTCGACATAAGAGGCGAGACCTAGGTGGTTTGTGGCAAACTGAGCATTGAGTGAGAAGAAGTAGTCGGTAGCGAGGGGAATCATCAAAAACTTTGCTGTAGTAAATGATAGGGCTCCTGTAACTAGGAGGAGAGCGAGTAGCAGAGGGATCATTTTGCCTTCGGTTTCATTGAGGGCGGGAAGGATAAAGCGAAGGGTGCTGTAAAGCCAGATGGGAGAAGAGAGGATAAGACCCATGATGAGAGCTAGTTTAACAGAGACGAAGAAGCCCTCGAGAGGTCCTAGAGCATAGAGCATTTCGGGCTGGATAAGGAGCTGCAGTTCAACAGTCTCATGCGGTTTTAGGTAGAGACTCTTTTGGAAAGGGTCGTCGCGTAGAGCAGCGCCTCTTGGAAGTTCATAGAGAAGAGCTTCTTGGCTCTCATTTGTAATGATCTCCGTCTGAGAGATCACCCTCTCAACATTTCCCGTTGAGGGGGTGGGAATAAGGAGGGTATAGAGCTGATCAGCGAAGAAGAAGCAGCCAATGATGGCAACTAACAGAGCTAAAATAGAGGTGGCGACACGGCCTCTTAATTCTTCAAGATGTTCACTTAAGTGAAAGTCACTCATCAGACTTTGGGGGCTCACTCGAAGGCTCTTCGTCCTCTACTCCTCCGACAGCCCTCTTAAACTCACGAACACCCTGGCCGAGGCTCTTAGCGAGCTGCGGCAGTCTCTTTCCTCCAAAGAGGAGGAGAGCGACGGCTAAAATGAGAATTAACTCTCCCGTTCCAATCACTCTTCTTCTCCATTAATTAATCCAGCGACTCTTCCTTGGATATCTTTAAGTTCCTTTTCGAAACCTTTGATTAACCCTTTAGAAGCCTCATGTTTAGAGAACTCTTCTAACCTTGCGAGAAAGTGGTGAACCATAAAGAGCGCCGCTTGTGGATCTGTGGCAAACTGAATCTCCTCGCCATCGACCTTTCTGATGCGGTTGATAGCTACAGCCTTGTCCTCTTGCGTGAGAATCTCAGAGCTGACGCCACCTAGGAAGTCGCCCTTTTCAAAAACCTCTTTAGACATACGGCAAGAGATGGTAAAGCGCTCAATCATCTGACGCACCTTTCCCTCAGCTGAGCTAGCGACGCGGTCTGGCTTTACAGTGCCAGTAAAAAGCACCTCAAGGATCTGGTTGGCGCGCTCTTGGTCTCCCTTAGCGAGGACCATCGCGACATTATGTAGATCTCGATAGGTGGAGCGAGAAATTGGCAGGCAGAAGATCCTCTGCAGCTGCATGTTCAATTCATTGGCAAGTTGGTCATCAATAAGCATTACATTATCCTTTTATGAGATTCATGATCGAGTCTAGTTCTGTGAGAAGCTGAGTGCGCTCATTTGGCGTCAGGCGCTTTGAACTTCGGCCGAGCTGTCTTTTGAGCTCTTTTGAGAGTTTTAACATCTTCTCGATGGGGCGTCCCTTTCTTTTATCCTCTTCGGGAAGAGGGAAGAGGTCGCGGATCTGCTCCAAAAGCTCTCGCTTGCTTTCACCTTCATAGGAAGAGACAATGCCGAGCTTGCTCTCCATCTCTCCTTTTCTTGCGGCAAGCGTATAGATCGCCTGTCTTGGCATCTGCTCAAGCTTTGGTACGAGCCCTTCTGGGACGCTGTTGTAGAAATCGTAGTATTGCAAGAAGTTGTAAGGAGTCTGTCGGTTTCCGTACGTTTCGATCAACCAGGCAGTAAAGGCGCCCTCTTTATATTTTGTTAAAAGGGAGTGAGCGCGCTTAATTCTCTCACCATGGAGCAGCGCTGCCTGGTTATTAATTGCCTTCACCTCTGAGGTGATCTGGACAAGCGCCTCTAGGTCCTGCGTAACGCTGCTTGACTCTTCGCTGTGACTTAAGAGAATTTCTTGAAGCATCCCTTTTTCCGCTTCGCTTAACTCACAGACGCCAAAGACACCGGAAAAGCTAGAGAGCTGTCCCTCTCCGGAGCGCTTTGCTAGCGCCGTCATCTTTGAGGGGCCACTTTTTCTTCCCAGTCTCTTCTCTAATAGAGCCTTCAATCCTCCTGCCATCTATCTACCTACCTTCATTCGCTTTAATATTTCTTCAGTCACATTTGTATAATCTACGGCCGCACGTGATTTGGGCGCCGAAATGAAAAGAGGAGCGCCAAAGACGCTCGCCTCAGAGACGGCAATGTCGCGCCGCACTTTGGTCTTAAAAATTTTGCTCGGAAATGTCTCCTCAATAACCTCTAAAAAGGCCTCATTACTCTTGCCACGTTTGTTCCAAAACGAGAGGAGTACGCCGTTAATATTCAAAGGGTGTCTCTCATTGATATTCTGCATAAAGAGAGAGAGCCTTTCGAGCCCCTTAACGCTATAGAATTCAGGGGTCGCGCAGATAAGCGCCTCATCAGCAGCGATCAGAGCCGACTCCGTCAGCCAGCAGAGAGAGGGGGGCGTATCAATGATAATGTAGTCGTAGGGAAGCCCTTTTAGAAGCTCTTTGAGTCTCTCGTGGGAGTAGCGGTCGGAGGCAAGAGCTCCGGTCACCTCAACTCTCTCCAGCCAGGTGTCGGCGCAGATGAGATCAACCCCCTCAACAGATGTGGGGCAGATCACCTCATCAATATTTTTTTCTCCCAGCAAGACGGAGGCTAAGCTCTCCTGTTCATCAGGGTCAAAACCAAGGCCTGTCGTCAAGTTGGCCTGCGCATCAAAGTCGATCAGAAGCACTCGCTTCTTATGTTGAAGCGCTAAGGCCGACCCCAAGTGGATCGTAGATGAGGTCTTTGCGGTTCCCCCTTTAAAAGAGGCGACGGCAATTGTGATCATGCTTTTTCATCCCAGTAGGAGCTTAAACTCTTACTCTCAATCTCCTCGTGGAGTTTTTCGGTGAGCTGTGCCAAATCGATATCCCCCACAACGTTACCATTTCGTGTGCGAAGAGCTACCTCACCATTTTCCATCTCTTTGTCTCCAACCGTCAAGATATAGTTGACCTGAGAGACCTGCGCATTGCGCACCTTCTTGCTTACAGACTCCGCCGAGTCATCGACGGTCACTGTAAAGCCAGCAGCTTGTAGTTTCTCCTTCGCATCCCTAGCAAAGGGTAAGTGTCTATCAGCCACCGTCAAAATACGTATCTGTTCTGGACTAATCCAGAGCGGGAAGCGACCCGCAAAGTGTTCGATCAAGATTCCGAAGAAGCGTTCAACCGAACCCAAGATTGCTCTGTGTATCATGATGGGACGTTTTCTCACACCCTCTTTTGCGCTATATTCGAGATCAAACTTCTGCGGCAGCGCCATATCGAGCTGGATGGTGCCGCACTGCCAGGTTCTACC
>JAJFMK010000077.1 GCA_021772215.1 Chlamydiota bacterium
TACCTGGACAGAGGAGTTTATCAACAGCGGAGCTATCAAAGATCTTTGGAAAGCACCAAGCAAAGACATATTGGCATTGATTGAGTTGGCAAATAACCTAGAAATGACCAGGCTTGGGGAGTATGGCTTCGAGATTTACAAGAAGTATATTGAAAAGGAGATGCTTTTCAAGCGGTTGATGCAAGCTTTTGATGAGCAGATGGATGACCTTGTCGCTGAGCTTTGTGAGCTGGCAGATAAAGAGCATATGGGCTTTACCTTAAGGTTTGATGGAGAGCTCTTGCTAACTCTAGATCATGTTTGGGAGGAGGAGCAGCCCTATCTAGTCATGGTCATGCCTAAAGTGGATCGTCTTGTTTTGGCAGATTTAGGGAGAAACATTGAGCTGCTCACAAGTTTGAGGGAGAAGGTCTCTTCTTTAAAGAAAATTGATCTATCTGCATCAAAGGGCGTTGACGATCATCAATGGGAGCTATTTCTCGATGCATACAGCGGCTGCGCCATTGAAGAGCTCATTTTACGTGAATGTGAATGGGTCGATGACACAAGACTAAAAGAGTTGATAAAGGCCTTCCCTAAGTTGCGAAAACTAGATCTCTCACGTGTTCCAGAGATTAGCTATGCTGGCTTGGGAGCATTAGAGGGATTATCAGAGCTAGATTTGCTCTTTTTAGATGATTTATCAGCTGTTGGAGATGCGGAAGTGGGGATTATCTTAGAGGCAGCGCCCAACCTTAGGGAGCTGTCGTTAAAGGGCTGTCGCAACGTCACTGAAATTGCGTTAGAAGGGGCAGCTTGTCAGATCCTTCGGTAATTAAAGAGTAGGGGATAGCTTGATCAATGTCGAATGTTCCCACCTTTGTGCGGGTCAGCTCGATGAGGTGGCCAAAAGAGCCGAGCTTTTCGCCCATCTCATGAGCAACAGAGCGGATATAGGTTCCCTTAGAGCAGTTAACACGAATTGTAAGAGTGGGATAGGTGTATTCGATTAGAGTGGTCTCCATACGCACCTTTACAGGCTCGCGTTCTATCGTCTTTCCAGCCCTTGCCAGATCGTAGAGCTTCTTACCGCCCACTTTCTTCGCGCTAAACATCGGAGGCACCTGCATCAGCTCGCCCTGAAACTGTGCAATCACCGCTTCAACCTCTTCAGAAGAGGGGATCAGGTCACTTGTCTCTGTGATCTGGCCATCGCGGTCAAAAGAGTCTGTCGCCTCACCTAGTTTAACGATAGCGACATACTCTTTATCGAGGGTGAGGAAGCGATTGGAGAGCTTAGTGTAGTCTCTACCAATTAGCATCACCATCAGCCCTTTTGCAAAGGGATCTAACGTTCCAGCGTGGCCAATCTTTTTGACGCCCAGGCGGCGGCGCAGGGCGCGCACAAGTGAAAAGGAGGTGAGATTTTCCGGTTTGTTGACTAGTAGAAGGCCGCTACTCACTACTCTTCTCCTTGGGACTCTTCTGCTCAATTTCATTTAGAAGGGTGTCAATGCGATGCTGCTTTTCGACGGTGTCGTCGAGGCAGAAGGTGAGGCTGGGAAAGTAGCGAAGGTTGACCTCTTTGGCTGATTTAACAGCGATGAAGCCGGCTGAGAGTTCAAGCCCCTTCATTGTCTGCTCTTTAACTTTCTCGTCACCGATGATGCTTATGTAGACTTTCGCGTAGCGCAAATCCCTCGTTACATCAACATGTGTAACAGAGATCATCTCTGTCGTGATGTGAGGGTTTTTTACCTCTTTGCGTATGATATCTGAAATCACCTCGCGAAGAAGGGAGTTCACACGATCTATCCGTCTCATGAACCTATCCGTAAACTAGAGTGCATTTTACGCTTACAGCTCCTGATCGATGTAGATGATTTCGTAGGTTTCGATGATGTCTTCTGGCTGGATATCGTTAAATCCGTTAAGGACAATACCGCATTCAAAGCCTTTTTTCACCTCTTTGACATCCTCTTTAACCCTTTTAAGTGAGGCGAGGGTGCCATCAAATAGCACCTCATGACCGCGCTTGAGACGAGCCTTATGGTTTCTAGAGATAGTGCCGGAATTGACCATGCAGCCGGCGATGATACCAATTTGGGACGCTTTAAAGGTCTGTAGCACCGTCGCCTGACCGCGTTCCTCTTCTTGAGCCAGCTTGTCGAGTTGGCCAGTCATAAGGCGCTTCACATCGTCGATAGCGTGGTAGATTACGTCATGTAAGTTGACAGTGACGCCAAGCTCTTTGACGAGCTGCTCCGCGTGCTGCTCGATACTGTTATGAAATCCAATGATGACACCTTTGGAGGCGGCGCCGAGCTGTACATCCGATTCAGAGATCTCACCGACACCGCTAAAGATGATGTTGAGGTCGACTTTGTCCGATTCAATCTTCATAAGGGCTACTTTGAGTGCTTCTAAAGATCCCTGGACGTCAGCGCGTAAGATGACGTTGAGGACCTTTTTCTCTCCCTCTTTAGCTTCAGAAAAGAGTGACTCTAAATTACGCATTGGCGTGGCGTGGAGCTTGCTCTTAAGTTCCTGCTGTCTCACCTCAGCGATATTTTGCGCCTCCTTCTCACTTGAGACGACAATAAATTCATCGCCGGCTTTGGGAAGCCCGGAGAGGCCTGTAATCTCAACAGCCATTGAGGGGCCTGCCTTGTCAAGGTCGGTGTCAAACTCATCGCGCATGGTGCGAATGCGGCCATAGTGTGTGTTAAAGACCAGAGCGTCCCCTTTACTTAAGGTTCCATTTTGGACGAGGACTGTAGTCACAGCTCCCAATCCTTTATGCATTTCAGATTCTAAGACGCGGCCTCTAGCGCGCATCTTCGGGTTCGCGTTAAGCTCTAACACTTCAGATTGCAGCGCCAACATTTCGAGCAGCTGGTCGATACCCTCACCCGTTGTGGCGGAGGTGTTGACGGTGATGATCTGTCCACCCCACGGTTCGGGAAGAAGCTCCTCTTCTGAGAGCTGACGATAGACAGTTTCGGTGTTGAAGTTTGGCTTGTCGGACTTGTTGATGGCTACGATGATAGTGACACCGGCCGCCTTAGCATGCTGGATCGCCTCTTGAGTCTGTGTCTTCATACCCTCATCACCGGCGACAACGAGGACAACGATATCTGTCACATCAGCGCCGCGAGCGCGCATCTCAGTGAACGCTTCATGGCCAGGGGTGTCTAAAATTGTGATATCGCCGACAGGCGTTTGGCAGGTGAAGGCGCCGATATGTTGTGTAATGGCACCCGCCTCTTGAGAGACGAGGCTGCTTTTGCGTATGCGGTCGATTAGGCTAGTTTTTCCATGGTCGACATGGCCCATAAAGGCGATCACAGGAGGTCTTTGTTGAAGATCGTCGCTATTCGAGGCGTTGATCTCATCCTTAATGCTCTGGTCTGTGATGCGGATTCTCTCCTCTTCTGTGGTGTCGATCTCAATCTCACAGCCAAAATCTTGGCCGAGAAGCTGGACGGTGGTCTCATCATCGAGCACGTCATTAAGCGTGACGACGATGCCCTGTAAGAAGAGTTTGGAAATAAGTTCAGAGGCCTTCAGCTTCATCTCGGAAGCGAGATCCTTAATCTGTAGCGGAAGGCGAATTTTGAGACTTGTAGGACGAACAACAGGAATCTCTTCGCCTTTGGGCTTCATCGAGCGGCTGGCGCGTCTGCGTCTCCACTGGCCACCGCCATCATCATCTCTTGCGCGCAATCCCTGGCGATCTCTCGCATCAAACTGCCCAGGAGGTTGAACGCGACGTGGTGTCGGCTTCAGATCACGGAAGTCGCGCGCTTTTGGTCCCTTTCCTTTGTGCGCTCCGGGCGCCTCTTTAGTGGTAGAGGGAGTATCTGTTTTTGGACGAGCGGCTGGCGGTTTGGCTGCTGGTTCTCTCTTCGGTTTAGCGGGGATTAGATCGCGAATGTGGCGGCCTGTGGGCCCAAGTTTTTCCTTTGTTGGCAAAACAGGGATAGTTTTTGGCTTCTCTTTGGCAAGCTTCTCTTTGGCAGGTTTTTCTTGGAGGGGCTTCTCTTGAATAGGCACCTCTTGATCGGGCTTCTTTTCAACAGACTCTTCGGTTTTAACTGGCTCTTCTTCAGGAGTCAGCTCCGGCTCCTCTTTAAGAATCTCCTCAGGGGCCTCCTCAGGCTCTTCGATAGGAGCCTCTTCGGGAGGTAGGACCTCCTTCTCTTTGGTAGGCTCAGCAAAAACGGACCGTGACCTCGCCTTCACCTTAGGAGGCTCTTTTGCTTTTAGCTCGAGCTCCTCTTCAGATGGCGTCTCCTTCTCCTTGACCTTCGCTTTGGGAGCATTTTTGGGCTCCTTTGCCTTCGCCTTTTCAGGCTCTTTACCCTTGCCGGCAAGCTTTTTCTTGATGCCGGTTAGGTCAATGGCTCCTGCGAGTTGTTCGTTTTTGATATTTATCTTAAATGGCTTAGCCAAGGCAAAAACCCCTTCCTTTTATCTATTCCCTCATCTTCTTTGCAGCTTTTAAGATCAGCTCAGCGGTTGTTTCGCTGATTCCAGGTATCTGGCAGAGCTGAGTTGTCGTTGCAACGAGAAGGGAGCGTAAAGTCCCATACCCCTCTGCAACGAGCTGCTCAAAGATTAGTTGATTTACTCCCTCTATCTTTTCTAGAGGGTTGTCAAGCGTCGGATCTTCCATCGTTGAGATGGAAGAGGCGAACTGATTCTGTTCAAACGCTTGAGTCATATTGTAGTCTGTCATGCGGTGCACTTCGAGCTCGTAGCCTATCAGTTCACCATTGAGGCGCATATTGGACCTGCGCTTACCCACGGTAGCAGCAAAGTCATCATCATCAACCACAATCGAGATGACCTGGTCCTCGTCCGAGATGCTGATTTTGCGAATTTCAATAGGAGAGAGTGCGTTCTGGAGAAGCTCAACAGCATCTTTTGAGAAGGGGATAATATCGACCTTCTCGTTGTTTAGCTCGCGGACGATGTTTTTCACACGCATGCCGCGCATACCGACACAGGCACCGACGGGGTCGATGCGGTCAGTGGCGCTCACGGCGATTTTTGTGCGATAGCCGGGATCACGAACGATTTTTTCAATAATAACTGTTCCATCAGAGATCTCGGGAACCTCTTGGATAAAGAGCTGGTTGACAAATTCCGGATCGCTTCTGGACAGCACAACCTGCGCGCCGCCATTTTCAGTATCCTCAACTCCCAAAAGAAGGGCAATAAGCTTATCACCAACATTATAGCGTTCCGTCTTAGGATAGCCTCGCATCGGCAAAAAAGCCTCTACCTTTCCAAGGTCAACAATAATGTTGGCGCCACGTACAAAGCGTTTGACAGTTCCGGAGACGATCTCATTCGCGCGGTGGCGATACTCTTCATAGATCACATCACGCTCAGCGCTGCGCAATTTTTGGGCAATGACGCTGCGCGCTTTTTGCGCGGCGATGCGGCCGAAGTCTTTTGGCGTAACCAAGATGTCGATAAACTGGCCCAGCTCACAGTCCGGGTCCAGCTCTCTAGCCTCTTCTAATGTGATCTCTTGTGCGCTCACTTCGACCTCATCGACAATCTCTTTTTCACAGAAGACGTCGATCTCGCCCGACTTGGAGTTGATCTTAACTGTAACGTTGGAGGCCCCATGAACGCTCTTTTTTGCAGCCGCTTCAAGCGACTCCTCAATAGCGGAGATCACGATCTCTCGTTTGATCCCTTTTTCGCGCTCTAGGTACTCAAATATGGCAACTAGGTCTTTATTCATGCGTTTGTCTCTTCATCCTCATCTTCTTCAGCCTCATCATGAGGTGCCACGATGATATCATCAGCAATCGCAGCTCCAACGGTATTCGAGTCGTCACGAATTGAAAGGGAGATTTTGCGATGCTCAGGATCAATCTTGATCACCTTGGCATTTACCTCGGCACCCTTTATGACGACATCTTCAACTTTACCAAAGGATTGGTCGGAGAGTTCAGTGACGTGAATCAATCCCTCTAAGCCATTGTCTAGCTCGACAAAAGCACCAAAGGCTGTAATCTTACTCACGATACCCTTCACTTGGCGCCCAAGGGGCATCTTATCTTCAATTGATTCCCAAGGATTGTCAGCGAGCTGCTTAACACCGAGAGTGATTCGCTTATTCTCTTCGTCGATTGACAAGACGATCGCTTCAACCATATCGCCCTTGTTGAAGAGCTCAGATGGGTGGGAGACCTTCTTGATCCAGCTTAAGTCTGAAATGTGTATAAGTCCTTCAACACCGGGTTCTAGCTCGACGAAAGCGCCGTAGTTTGTCAGGCTCTTGATCTCCGCCTTGACGTGTGTGCCGCTTGGGAACTTACCTGCAACATCATCCCATGGGTTGTGCTCAGTCTGCTTAATTCCTAAAGAGATTTTTCCCTCATCCTTCTGAACGGAGAGAACGACAGCTTCAACGTCGTCACCTTTATTCACCACTTCGCTAGGATCAGTTACATTTTTGACCCATGACATCTCAGAGACGTGGATGAGTCCTTCAATACCCGGTTCGAGCTCGATAAAGGCGCCGTAGGGAAGGAGGTTAACAATTTTACCTTTAACATGTGTTCCTGGAGGATACTTCTCTTCGATTTTCTCCCAAGGGTTCGCCTCTTTCTGCTTGAGGCCCA
>JAJFMK010000078.1 GCA_021772215.1 Chlamydiota bacterium
CCCCAGTTCGAATCTGGGTGCCACCTAACATCTTATCTAATGCTCTATCTCGTCTCTACACCTATAGGAAATCTTTCAGATATCACCTTCCGCGCCGTGGAAGTTCTAAAGAGTTGCGATCTGATCTTGGCGGAAGATACACGCCACTCCAAAAAGCTTCTGTCCCACTATGGGATCGAAACAAAAATGTTAAGTTACCACGCCTTCAACGAGGCGAAGCGCGAAGAGAAGTTGATTGAGGAGCTCAAAGCTGGGATGGAGATCGCTCTGATCTCTGACGCCGGCACGCCAGCTATTGCTGACCCCGGAGAGCGGCTTGTGAAGCGGGCCATTGAAGAGGGTCTGGAGGTGACAGCGGTCCCAGGCCCCTCCGCCATATTAGCAGCACTGGTACAGTCGGGATTACCAACCGCCCCTTTCCAGTTTATCGGCTTTTTACCAAGGAAGCTGGGCGAGCTGACGAAGGCTCTTGAGACCTGCATCAACTACCCCGGAACAACGCTCTGCTATGAAAGTCCCAAGAGACTCGTCAAAGTTCTCACTCATATTGAGAAAATGGCGCCAGATCAGCCTCTAGTGATCTTTCGTGAATTGACGAAGAAGTTTGAAGAGCGCCTCTCAGGATGCGCAAAAACACTTCTCGATCAGTTTCAAAAAGCTCCCCCAAAAGGCGAGATCGTGCTACTCTTTGGCGTTAGGGATGCCGAAGCCATTTCTGAAGAGGAGTTTCCCTCTCGCCTTCACTACTGGATGGAGGAGAGGGATCTTCCGAAAAAGGAAGCGCTAAAGATGGTTGCCAAAGAGGCCAAGCGTCCCAAACGGGAGATTTATAAGTTTTTCCATGAAGAGAGTCCTTCTTAATGAGATTGCCGGCTGGATGGGATTTAAATGTGATGATGACTCCCCCATAAATCTGGTTCAGTTCAACTCCACCTCTGTTGAGCCGGGTGACCTCTTCTTCGCCCTTCCAGGCGATAATGTCGATGGCCACAGCTTCGTTGGCGACGCAAAAGCGCGAGGCGCCAAAGCAGCCGTTGTTCAAAGAAAAGTCGATGTAGACCTTCCCCAGATCGTTGTCGACGACACTCTTTTGGCCTTGAAAAAAGCTGCCAAACGACGCCTCGAGATCGAAAAGCCTCACATCTTCGCCATCACCGGCTCTGTCGGCAAGACCACGACAAAAGACTTTCTAACCCAAATTCTTAAGAGATCTTTTCGCATCGCCTCTACCGTAGGCAACTACAACACCAAGATCACTCTACCGCAAAGAATTTTGAACATAACTGAGGATATCGACTGGCTCGTCTTAGAGATGGGGATGACCCGTAGGGGCGACATCAAAAACTTGGTCGAAATCGCCCCTCCGGAAATGGCGCTGCTTACCACTATTGCCTTCGCCCACGCTGAGAATTTTGCCTCACTCGATGAGATTGCCCAAGGCAAGCTTGAAATCTTCTCTCATCCCTCAACAAGATTTGCCGTGATCGAGAAGAATTTTTCCTACCGAGACCAGATCAATGTTCCTTGGGTTGAAGCGCCATCCTTCAGCTTAGTCGGTGATCAGCTCTACCTCGACTCCAAGCCCTATGCCACTTTTTTGCTTCCCGGGGCTCATAATGCCAAGAATTTAAGTCTAGCGATCACAGCAGCGCGTCTTATCGGCATGGATGATGAAACTATAAAAGAGGCAATTCCCTCTCTAGAGCTGCCATCAATGCGTCTTCAGAAGGTGAAAAAAGAGGGAATCCTCTTTTTAAATGACGCCTACAACGCCAATCTAACCTCGATGATGGCAGCGCTCGATACCCTAGGCCAATTTCCGCACCCAAATAAGATCGCCGTCATCGGTGATATGCTAGAGCTGGGCGATCTCACAGAAGAGCACCACAGAAATCTGGGTCGCTACGCTCTAGAAAAGGTCGACACTCTCCTCTGCTACGGCCAAAGCACACTATATGCTCATGAAGAGTGGTCGCGCGAAAAGCGCCCCTCTTTCCATTTTTCTGATAAAGCTGATCTCGTCAAAAAACTTAAAGAGCTTGCCGGAGATGAGGATCTGATATTGGTCAAAGGATCACGTGGCAACGCTCTATGGACAGTTATTGAGGACTTTTAACAGATGCTACTCTACCTTCTCTCATACGCCAAAGTTGAATGGGGCCTTAAAGTTCCCAACGTCTTCTTCTACACCTCTAGCCGCATGCTTTTGGCGCTTCTCACAGCGCTTCTGCTCTCGATCCTTTTGGGACCTAAGCTGATCAAGAAGCTATATGAAATGAAAATTGGACAGACGATCCGCACTGACGAGTGTCCTCTTCTAGGGTCTCTTCACCGCAACAAGCAGAACACCCCAACGATGGGTGGCGTTTTGATTTTAGGGGCGATGGTGATTGCGCTTTTGCTCTGGATGGATTTAAGCTCGATCTTCACCTGGATCCTTCTCTTTGTAACGCTAGGCCTAGGCGTTGTCGGAGGTCTGGATGACTATTTAAAGCTAAAGCACAAGGATACCAAAGGGCTCTCGAAAAAGGGGAAAATGCTCCTGCAAGCTACGCTATCCATCTTTATCGCCCTCTACTTTATCGCTCCGGGGCTGCCTCAGCAACTGGAGAGTCTCCTCTCCCTACACCCGCCGCAGATCAAAGAGGAGCGGGTCGTTGGTGGCAAGACCACCTTCGTAGAAAATGTCATCAAGAAGACCCGGGAGAGGGTTGCCACAGACATCTCGCTTAGTGACTACTTCGGCCGCATCTATGTCCCCTTTTTTAAAGAGCCTCTCCTCACTTTTGGGGCTATTGTCTCGATCATTTGGGTCTTTTTAGTTGTGATGGGCTCTTCAAACGCTGTCAATTTAACCGATGGTCTCGATGGCCTCGCATCAGGCTGTCTCATTATGGTGGCCGCCACGTTTGCGCTGATCGCCTTTCTCTCTAACAACGTCGACCTCTCCAGCTACCTCAACATCCTCTATATCGAAGGCAGCGGTGAGATTGCGATCTACCTCTCGGCGCTCATTGGGGCGACCCTCGGTTTTCTTTGGTACAATGGCCACCCGGCGCAGATCTTTATGGGCGACGTCGGCTCTTTGACACTCGGCGGTGTGATCGGCATCTCAGCGCTCCTCCTCAAAAAGGAGGTCCTCTTAACAATCGTCGGCGGCATCTTCGTCGCTGAGGCGCTCTCGGTCATACTCCAGGTGGCGAGCTTCCGCCTGCGCGGCGAGCGAATTTTCCTCTGCGCGCCCATCCACCACCACTTTGAGTTCAAAGGGTGGCCCGAAACGAAGGTTGTGATGCGCTTTTGGATCGTCGGCCTCTTTTTAGCAATTATCGGAATCGCAACCCTAAAGTTTCAATGAAGAGTCTTGTTCTTGGTATAGGTGTCAGCGGCCAGTCGGCAAAAAGCTTCTTAAAGGAGCTGAATCATGAGGTGGTCGCTGTTGAAACAGGGCCAGATGATGAGTCGATCGACCTCTCACTCTTCGATCTCATTGTCACCTCTCCTGGTATCCCTCCCACAAACAGACTCTACAAACAAGCGCTGCACCTTCAAAAGCCGCTGATCAGTGAGATTGAATTGGGTTTACGCCATTGTGGAGAGAAAACCTTAATCGGCATCACCGGCAGTAACGGAAAAACCACGACCACTTTGCTGTTGACAGAGATGCTCAAAAATAGCGGCTTTAAAGCAGCGGCAGCCGGAAATATTGGCCGCCCTTTTACTCAGGAGCTCTTAGAGGGCGAATCTGATCTAATTGTTGTCGAGCTGAGCTCCTTTCAACTGGAGAGGTCCTTCACCCGCAAGTTTCATTCCGGCTGCATCCTCAACATCACCCCCGACCATCTCGATCGCTACCAAAACTTTGCCGCCTACTGCGATGCAAAGCTGCGCCTTCGCGAGCTAATTGTAGAGGGAGGACTCTTTCTCTTTGATGAGAGAGGTGATATAGAAAAAAATGCCATCGTCGCCAAAAGTTTAGCGCTCAACGCCGGCGCCGATATCGAGACGATCGAGAAGACGCTTATCCACTTTAAAAGGCCACCCCACCGCCTCGAGGAGGTGGGTAGATTTAATGATTTGACCTTCATTAATGACAGCAAAGCGACAAACATCGAGGCGACAATCAACGCGGTCAAAGCCTTAAAAGGTCCAATCCATCTCATATGCGGTGGAACCGATAAGGGAGGCGACTATCGCGCCTGGATCGAGCCCTTTAAAGAGAAGGTGGAGGCAGTCTATCTCATTGGAGCAGCAGCAGAGAAGATCGAGAGAGCTCTATCGGGAGCCGTTGCCCTTCACAGGTGCGAAAATATGGAACGCGCTGTCGAGGAAGCGATGAAAAACATGAGCTATGAGTCGACATTACTGCTCTCGCCGGGCTGCTCCTCCTACGACCAGTACCGAAATTATGAGGA
>JAJFMK010000079.1 GCA_021772215.1 Chlamydiota bacterium
GGCGAGTAGAAACAATTTCTTAAATCTCCATTATAGTCGAGAACCATTGAATTATAGGGAAAAAAGCAGGGACGATTGCCAAATATTTTGGTCTCACCATTATGTAGACTTAAATAGTAAGAGAGACAGCGAATATAGTCATAAGGTAACCAACTTGATACTCCAGTAGATGCAGCCTCTTCAATTTTTTGATAATAGGAATTTCCCGGAACGAACGTCTCTAAAAATTCCTCGATTTGCTTCTTCGTTGGCAAAAGTAGATCCTTCATAGAAACAGAACGCTCTGTTGAAATATCACCTCTAGAAAAACTCTCGGAAGAAATATCAGCGGGGCTCAAGCCAACGCTGTGCCAACCCCGAGATATAATGGCATCGAAAAGGATATCCATTTTATCAAAGTTGATTTTATTTAAAATAGTTCTAATTCCAATCTTTGTATTAGGAGAATGTTTGTGAAATTTTTCCATATTATTCCAGACAACTTGATAGCCATTCAGACCTCGAAAAGTCTTGTAAGTTTCTGGATCAATTCCATCCATTGAAACAACAAGATTTTCGATGCTGAAATCAGCAATCCACAAATTTCTATGCAATAACAACGCATTCGTATTGAGCATGATTTCCAATTCAAGCTCTTTCAAATCCGTGAGAATCTGGCTAAGTTCAGGATGCAATAAAGGCTCGCCACCAGAAACCATAATTGAAATAGCGCCTAATCTCTTTATTTTTTCAAAGTAGGGTCTAAGTTTATCAGCTGGATGCCATATGGATTCTTTAGTTTTCCAACAATCACACATATTACAGGGACTATTGCAGTTTTGAATAATGTGTACGATGGGCGTCCTGGGTTGAAATAGCGAACCCATTTCATCAAAAGGGTCAGACTCCAAGTTGGCACTTTCGAAATCAATACCCAATTCCTGCATAGATTTAAGAAAAGATGCAACGTCCACACGGACCTCATCTGAGTCTATTTCATACATATCTACAATATGATCTACAATCTCATCAATAGAGTATTTTTTCTGGAATAGCTCAAAAATAAAAGAACCCGTCTCATTCAACGTGTGTATTTTTGAAGTGTCATAAATGAAGAGCTCTCTCTCCGTAGGATTGTAAAGATAATCAACCATAAAACCTCTTTTTCTTCTGCCCGATACCTTCTAAGGTATCGGGCTTTTTTATACTACAGTCTAGCTCAAATAGCAGGTAGTAATGTGATCAAGGCTGTGAATAACCTGTGGTTTTGAATACTCTTTCTTCATAAAATTCTCCTTGTTGTAAGCCAGAAAAACTACTGGCTGCACATAAATCTAGCTAAAATGACTAACCTATGTCAATATAGAAATTTTGACTGAGTCGTACATTTTCCGTTTTGCATTTTCAATTGACAACATAAAGCTTGTAATGCACCCCAGAATTTAGACAGGCATGTTTAGGGGAAATTAGGTGTCTCGTCTAAACTAGAAGGAATGAAGTATGGCAAGAAGGAAAATGTGCAGTAAATATTCATCAGCATTTAGATTCAGAGTGGCACCAGCTGCCATGAGAGGGGATAAGACCGTAGCAGAGCTGTATCAGGAATTCAGCTTAGTACCAAGTCAGATATATGCTTGGAAAAAAAACTAGAGGAGCGAGGAGCCAAAATCTTTGAATCCAAGAGCCCTGAGAGTGCCCGCAAACTTGAGGTAGAGAAGCTTCATAGTGTGATAGGGAAACTAAAGGTAGAGAATAATTTTTTAGAGAAAGAGCTTGCAAGCTCCCGTTAAAGAGAAGGCAAGAGCTGGCTAAGGAGAAAAATTCATTGAGCGTTGCTAAAATGCTAACCTTCTGCAAGTAAACAGATCAACACTGTACTACAAACCGACTAGAGAAGAAGACGTGGATCTGATGAATGAGATTCGCGATCTTTACGAAGAGCGCTGCTATATGGGCTACCGACGGATTACAGAAATGTTGAAGCGAAAAAGGTCGCAGATCATCAACCGCAAGAAGGTCTTGCGGTTGATGCAAAAAACGGGCTTAAATGCGGTTTACCCTAAGAAGAACCTTTCTCAAAAAGCTGAGGGACAAAAGACATATCCGTATCTGTTAAAGGACGACAAACCCGCAGTTGCGGACGACTGCTGGGGAACCGATATCACCTACATTAGAATTGGCAAAGGTTATGCTTACCTAACAGCTCTGATAGACTGGGTAACCCGTCGAATTATGGGACTTTAGCTGAGGTCCTTTTCTAGAGGCAAGCTCCTGTGTAGAAGCACTAAAGAAAGGCCTAAGAATGGAGCGCCTAGAATCATTAATTCAGACCAAGGTAGTCAATTTACAAGTACAGCCTGGATAGAAGCCTTGGGGGATAATGATATTGAGATTAGTACAGATGGTAAGGGCGTCGTATAGACAATATTCGAATAGAGCGTTTTGGCGTAGGTTGAAATACGAGGAAGTATACCTGAGACCTTACGAGAGCACGGCAGAGGCTAGAGGCGGGATAAGGAAGTACATAGAGTTTTGCACCAGAAGAGGCCACACCAAAAGTTTGGGATACCGCACTCCAGACGGGATGTACTAGGGGGTACCCCCTCCCTTGACCTTTGGCCAGTGAACGCACAAACTAGAGACAAACCAGGTCTCCTAAAAAATAGAGAAAAACCCGTCTTGATAATGGGGTGCACTTAACACTTCATTCGAGTCTTCTTTCTTCAGTTGGTTTGTTTAATGAATTACCAACATATCACAAGCTAAGGAGGCTCTATAGTTTTTACTTGTCAGTAAGCCCTAGCTAACCACATTTTACACAACTTTAGGAGCCACTGAACAATTCGAGTGTAGTCGAATTTTCGATGATTTTGCTTCAAGTTTTCTAATTTTGCAAGTTTGCATACTGTTGACAGTAGTAGACTTACAAAATTTGGAAAATTGAGGTGAAAGGGCGGAAAAGCGGCCCACGCGAATTGATCAGTGGCTCCTTTATGGACTTGACCGAATTTTTTTCACGGACATTTTTAAATAATAAATTTTTACATTGAAAAATATACGGCTTTCTCTTAGATTTTCTAGTTAGGTGGCTTTGCTGTTCAATTAGAGATACTAATTAATTCGGATGCAGCTTATTTTTCGATGATTTTGACACAAGTTTTTTATAATTTTTCAAATTCGCACTCTGTTGATAATAAAAAATTTGAGATGAAAGAGCGGAAAAGCTGCTGCACTAGAATGAATCAGTATCTCCATATTTAAAGGAAATTAGAATGAGCTCTATAAATTCACAATCCCCAACATCTGCTATTAACTATAGTCAAGTCTTTGACCGCTCAATTTATGACCAAAATGAGCTTTTTCCTGATGGTGGAAACCAAAATGTAAGTGATGAAAAGATTATCAAACACTTAGCAATGAAAAAACGCCAAAGATTAGATGAGGTGCTTATTAGAAACGCTCAAAGAAGGGCGGAACAGTACAGGGAAGTGATACAATCTGGAAAAAGTTGGTGGAATCATCGCATCAAACCTGTCTTAGGCGGCCTTCCTTTTGTCAATTGGAAAGGTATAGAGGATACATTCAAAGAGATCCCTCAAGAAAATGCAAAGCAGAAACTGTATGAACTAATCTTTGAAATAGATTTGCTAATCAATGGTATAGATAAAGAACAAATATGCGATTTAGAAAATCAGTATATTTTAAGGAAACGATATATTAAATCACCCGGGATCATTGAACAGATAGAAATGATCTTGCTCTTAGCAAGAGAACAGAGCGTACCAATTGAACTATATCGGCAGTTTATTCAAAATGTTCTTAGTGTGCCTAACACTCCTCTGAAAATTTCATTGAATTCTTCGCAAAAGATTCAAAATAACTCTTTTATTAAAAATTACGCACAGGAATTAAGATCTAAAATCGTATCTATTGCAAGAAAAATAATTTTCGATTCAAATCAACCAGATAACAGCAAAACATCGATTCGAAGTATACACTATTTTCGTGGTGATCCTGGAACGGGGAAAAGCACAACTGCAAGAATCATCGCTGATGAACTAAATCTACCCTATTTTGTCTGCTCGATCCGTAGTGCCAAAGATTTAACAGCTGAGAGTCTTGAGGGAACACCAAGAACATTACATTCCCACAACCCTGGATTGTTAGCTAATGCCCTAATGAGTAAAAACGGGGAGGGAAAAACCTATGAGAACACCATTTTAATCATTGATGACTATGACCGCCTACTCTTTCCTGATGGTGGAGGAAGCGTTAGTGCAGCATTAGCCTTTTTTCTAGACTACCTAGACCCCGATAAAAAATCCTATTTTAACCCATATTTTCTTGCTGATATTAATATTAGAAGATTGACAATTATTGTCACTGCAAATAAGAGCATTCCAAATAAACCCGACGATCTAAATAGCCCTGACCCCTATGCAGCTTTGCGATCAAGAGTTTCAGAAACCCATTTTCCCAATTTTGATGAACCGACCCTTATGAAGATATGTCTTCCATATGCCGTTGAGATCGGCGCTAAATACAATTTTCCACCAGAAACTATTGATGCTTCGAAAAGGGAATGGGTAGGAAAAGCTATTAAAAATCAAAAAGAACAATCGGGTGTATTGGAACCTCGAGACTTAAAAAGACAAATTGAAAACTTAGTTTTGGATAGCCTAATTGATCCGTAAAAAGGGGTTTTAAGGTACACCTACCTAGAAATTATGAGTAGTTTTAAAGAGACTGCATATTTTAGTGCCATAAGAGAAACTGGACCATTTGACAATCCCCAAGAGATTCGGGAATTTGCTCAGATAAATCTTCAATTTCAATATGGATCTGTCGATTACCCAAACTATAATGATTACTACTCCTCAAGAGGTTGGATAGGAAGGAAAATTTATGCGATACCACATGCTTTTGTATCGGGCCTTGCATTCACAATTTCTCCTCTACTTCTAGGTGCATCTGTTCTAACCGGAAATTTCGACAAATTGGACGCTTACCGTTTTATTTTCATTCGAAATGCCCGAGAAACTGCTGGTCAAATCCTTACCCTTTTTAATGATCAATGGGGATCATTTCATGTAGAGGAGGAAAATTTTCATAAAACATGCTACGAATATTGGCTAGAGAGGGACAAAAGTAGTCGCTATCGCAGTTCACTATATTATGGGCAGTGGGTAAATCCTAAAATAGGCACAATCTCTCTCATTTATTTAGCAAATACGCAAACTAGAGACCGTGAAAAGATCCAAGAACAATATGGCCTCACCATAATTTTTGAAAACCTTAGCTATAACCTTAATTTATTTTTGGAAGAGCAAGACCCAGAAATACTGAAGCGATTGACACTTCTCGATGTAGCAATTCCGCTAGAACATTCAAAGCTAAAGTATGCTCTCCTTAGTGATTTAGAATTTGGAGAATTAACTGCCTGCAGCCTTGGAACAATCAATGAGGAACAAGCGGCTTTCATTCGACAGAGATTAGCCTTAAAAAAGTTTGCACTGCCTAGAAGAAGCACTTCTAAAGTGACTTTGTCTAGTTTGGCAACAATGACTGCAGAAGATGTAGCCATGTGTATTGAGACTCTTCCAAATGAATCATTTAGATTTTTGAGAAAATATCAGATTAAACAAATCAACATCTCCACTCTAGAAATTAACCAAAGAGAATCTCTTCTAAGATATCGTTTCACACAACTGACAAAAGATCAAATACAACAGATACCTCTCACTCTACTACCAAAAGCCGCATTAGCAGAAATGTTCCCTGTCGGAATGGAATTCATATCGATGAAAGATCTTTTTGCACATTTAGATGCTATTGAAGTCTGCAAATCAATTGAAGAGGGAGCACTTAACACCCCCGAACAGCTTAACCTGCTTTCAGACAAACAGTTGAGTAAACTTCGTATCTCTAACCTTTCCAGTAATATCTTAGAGAAAATGTTTCCCGAAATAAGCCGAAGAAAAAGTGATAACCAAAGGTTTTCAAACTTCAACTCTTTTGAAGTTCAAAGAGCGCTCGAAAATGGAACACTATCTACCCCCTACCTTCTTCAGTTACTCTCTCATGATCAGTTAAAACAGATAACGCTCTCTACCCTTTCTGCAGAGACCATCACCATGATGTTTCCCTCTGTAACAGACGAAACTAGACAGAGATTTTCATATATACAAGACTCTGAGGTTCTGGCTTCACTTTACACTGGCAATTTAAGCCAGACGCAAATATTTCTTTTTTCTTCTGCACAAATCAGACAAATTAATTTTGCGAAAATATCGGATGATGTTATGGAAGCTATTTTCCCCAGAAGCGATGAAGAGGCCATTCACCAGCAATGTCTCTCACAAAGAAACCTAAATGACTGTAGATGGCTTTCAGGATATACGGAAAAAGATCTCAAGGAGTTGTCAGTGGCACAAGATAATAAAAATAGAGAACTTTTCAACAAGCTCTCTTTCCTTCAACAAGAAGCGTTATCCTGTAGAGAACAGCAGTTTCAATCTCCATTAGATCTTTTTCAATTAGAATTCTTATTAAGAAGTGGTTATTTATAATTTTAAAGGACAAAGTATGGCATCAGTAAATTCTCAATCACCAACATCAGCTATCAATTACAGCGGGGTTTTTGATCGCTCTATTTATGAGCAAGAAGAACTTCTTCGTAGAAAAAGAGGTCTAGACATTAGCGATCAAGATCTTGTTGAACACTTAAATAACAATAAGCGCATAAGGCTACAGGAAGTTCTTACCAATAACGCTCGAAGAAGAGTAGAACAATACAAAGCAGTGGTTGAATCTGGTGGCGATTGGTGGAATAAATTTGCAAAGCCTGTACTTGGCGCTCTTCCTATTGTCAACTGGGGTGGTATAGATGAGAGAAAGAAAGAAATACCTCATGAGGATGCAAAAAGAAAACTATATGAACTTATTTTTGAAATAGACTTACTGGTTGATGGTCTTGATAAGGAGCAAATCTGCGATCTTGAACGTCAATATATTCTAAAGAAAAGAAACATTAAGTCGATTGAGATCGTAGAACAGATTGAAATGATTTTGCTCCTTGCTAGAGAAGCCTCTGTCCCAGTTGAACTGTTTCGGCAATTTATTCAAAATGTTCTCAATATGCCAAATGAACCTCTCAAAATTCCCTCTTCCGCTTTACAAAAAATCAGGGATAATAGCTTCATTAGCAATTATGGTCCACAATTGAAGTCTAAAATCGTCTCCATAGCCAGAAAAATTATATTTGATTCTGAACAACCCGACCGAAGCTCAACTTCAATTAGAAGTATACACTATTTCCAAGGTGACCCCGGAACGGGAAAAACTACGACGGCAAAAATCATCGCTGAAGAACTAAATTTACCCTATTACGCCTGTTCTATTCGCAGCGCAAAAGACTTAACTGCTGAAAACCTTGAGGGAACTCCAAGAACCCTGCATTCGCACAATCCAGGCTTACTAGCCAATGCGCTCATGAGTAAAAACGGTGAAAGAAAAACGTATGAGAACGCCATTTTAATCATTGATGACTATGACCGCCTACTCTTTCCAGATGGCGGAGGAAGCGTTAGTGCTGCATTGGCTTTTTTTCTCGACTACTTAGACCCTGACAAAAAATCTTTTTTTAACCCATATTTTCATGCCAATCTCAATATAAGACGCTTATCAATAATAGTTACAGCCAACAAAAGCATTCCTCAAAAACCCCAAGATCCAAATAGTCCTGACCCCTATGCTGCCTTACGCTCAAGGGTATCAGAAACCCATTTTCCCAACTTTGATGAAACAACTCTTAAGAGGATATGTCTTCCACACGCTGAAGCTATAGGTAAAAAATTTTGCGTTCCCCAACGCACAATTAAAGCACAAAAACGCAAGTGGGTTTCAGCAGCCATAGCAAATCAAAAAGAGCAATCAGATACTTTAGAACCCCGCGATTTGAAAAGGCATATTGAGGCTGTTGTCTTAAACAGTCTCGATTAACCTATTTTGGGAGCTTAATGATTCCCATACGATAAAGCATGATCTTGACAAGTGGGGGATTTAGAATTAACCCTTCGCTAGATTCGACGTGCAGGGGTTGACCAAAGACATTCAATAGTAGAAATTGCTCTAGCAGCTCCTCTTTTTCAGGGGAATCTGGAACTTCATTCAACCACTCCTGCCACCATTGCTGCTCCATGCGCCCACTTTTACTAAAGGTTTTAGAATGTTCCACGATGGCTTTGAGAAGCGAATGAGGGGAATACCAGTTGGGTGAATTAAGAGCATAGGGCCAAAAGATATATTCCATTAATTTGGATAGAGC
>JAJFMK010000080.1 GCA_021772215.1 Chlamydiota bacterium
ATAAGTACCGGGTGCGTCTTGGCGTCCAGTTCTGCCTCTGAATTGTCTCTCTTCGGCTTCGGTTGCTGGAAGAAAAGTGACGAGCACATGCACACCACCTTGGTCATTGACGACTGAGTCTTTACAGATGAAATCGGTGCCCCGTCCATACTCGCGAGTCATGAATGTAACCTTTTTTCTTAGTGTTGAGCGGTAGATGATAGATTCGCGATCCTCTTGATTTGTCTTTTCTGTAAGAATTTCAGGCGAGGGGATCTTATTACTCGGATTTTTTGCTAGTTTCTCCTTGAATGCGGTTAATGATTGTTCATCATTAAAAATGACTAATGCCGCTCGGCGGTTTGACATCACCTCTTCAAGGTTACTTTTAACAGCTTGGAAATATTTACTTTCATCACCTTCGACAACCTCTGTTTCATTTATGACGACATTTTTTTTATCAAAAAACGTTGAGGGAATAAAGGAGCTCGTATTGAATCCATATTCACCTAGCAACTTCTGTTCACTTTCACTAAGTTCTTTGAGGGTCCCGGTAAGGCCTAGACAAAATTCAAAGTATTTCGGAAGTTCTGCGTAGGCGAAGCCCCCACAACTAACCATAATTCCAAGGGAACTTGTAATGTCAACGGTTATATCCCCGATTTCTTTATAATATAGCTTAGCGAACTGGGTTGAATAATTAGTGTACGAATATTCTCTTAAAGAGCAACTTGCAGGGTCTCGATAAAGAATCTTATTGTTCTGGCATATTCCGCTATGTGTGGTCTTTCCTGTAGAGGGAAATTCTCGAAGACCTGAAATCATCTGCGTGATTTCGCGATCAATAAGGAGTACTAAGTTTGGGTAAGTTTTTAAAATTTGTTCATAAAAATCTTGAAGTTTGACATCATCGATTTTAAGTTGACGTTTGTTAAATTTATCCCTATTTTCCCACATGTACTTAACCAAGCTTCTTGAACATTGGTGATCAAGAGTGATCAACGTGCCAGACGATTTTCCATAAAAATTGGGTCCAAAAAAAACATCCACCTCATCGATGAGGAGGAGCCTGTTCTGGGGATTCTTTTCTTGGAATGCGTCTTTTTTGTTCTCTCCAGAGATAAGTTTTCTAACATATTCGCCTTGGTTAGGTAAAAAGCCTCTATAGGTGCATGAATGTTGAAGGTCATAAATGATTTCATAGGTGATCTTCCATTTAACACCAAAGGTTGCAAAGAGGTCAGCAAACTGCTTTCTATCTCGATTCGATAGATAGGGGTTGTGGCAGACAACATCAACTTGGTAATCGAGAAGTGCAAAAAGGGTAGCTGTGGCGCCTAAACCCACGGATTTTCCCTCCCCAGTCAAAACTTCGATAAGATGATTTTTTAAGCCTGTGTCATTTCCTATGCCTATCAAAAGTAAGATAGCGACAATCTGGGTGGTATGTGGTTGCTTGTAACATTTTCTGTCGGCATTAAGTAATTCCTCTGAGGTGTCGAGGTAGGTCCAGACGCTAAAAATGTGACTTAGGAGTTCACCAACCTCCTTCGGGTATAGATGCAGCTGCTTTGAGAAAGGTTTAAGATTCTTGGCAATCCTAGTAGCTTCATTATGGGCAAGACTCAGGGTAAAGGTGCCATTAATGATAGAGCTGATTGCAATATCATAGGCTTCCTTAAACGAGAAATACGCGGCGTCGAGGGAGGCTCGTGCGAGGACATCTGAAGGCTCGTACGCGAGTTCCGAAAGAACCCCTTCATAGTCTCTTGAAGCAATTTCATTAAACATAATAAAATCGATCGCTTTAAATTTGGCCTGCTTTTTGACGATCTCTAATGCTGCTCCACCAGTTTTTGGGTGGGTAGTTGAGATGTCCTTAATCAGATTTCCCAAGTGAAAGGGACCCAATTTATGTAGATGATTTATCGAGTTTTTGATACTCACTTCACACCCTGTCATCATGGAGAGTTCTGTAGAAATCATCAGTGCCTTCACCATCTGCATTGCAATTTTTCCTAGATCATCATGGTAATCAGTGAGTTGAGCAAAGGTTGCTATCCAGCGATTTTCTAGAGAAGCCAACTCAATCACAAAGTTGTCCTTTAACTGGATTAGATAGGGGTTCTCTCTCAATATTTCTGTTGAGCGCAGCGAAAGATCAAAGGCTAAAAACTTTTTCAAATTTTCTAAGGAAAAGAAGTCGCTTGAGATTTCGAAGTTTTTGATTTCATCATTGGCTTCGTCAAATAGATCCTTCAAATAATCCTTAACCCCATCTTCAAATGGCTTGATGTCAATTTCGACACGTCCCGTAAGTTTGAGTTTAAGATCTTTCATTAAGCTAAAGAGGCTTGTTACCTCAGTAAATTGATTCGCTATTAATAGGTTGTGAACCTTCTCTCTTTTCTGTCGGTTTTTTAGATGCTCCCCAACATGTTCAATAGCTCGTTGATATTCAACATGGTCTAAAGATTCAATTTGAGATAGGGAATGAAGCAAATGCTGTGGTGAAACTGATTTCCCAATTTCTTCATCAAGACATGCCTTAACGACGGCTTCCTTCTGTTCTCTTACAACATTATCTTTTGCTATTTTTTTTGCCAGGATGATTAAGGAGTTTATATTTTTAGTTTTTTCTTCTTGAAGAAATAATTTTACGTCGCTAATTTGTGAATACCTTTTTTCAAAAGTGTTAATCTTCTCAAGCATCTTTGGAGCAAAATTTAGTCTGATGAAATCGTTCCAACAGATGTTATTCGGGTCGATTGTCCGAATGTTCAATCCGATGAATTGAGGCAATTCGTTTTCTAGCTCATGGAAGAGCTTCTCAAGCTCTCTTTTGATTAAGGCCTTCTCTTCGTTACGTTTTATTTTGGCAGCTTCATTTTCGAATTCGGAGATTAGCTCTTCTCTTAAATCCGAAAGTTTGTGGTTTCGAATTAGAGCATATCGCTCGGATTCAGTTTCAGCTGCATGCTCTAAGTTTTTAATGATGTTGTTTGATAAAGTGAATTGGGGATACTGTCTTGAACCTACTTTAATGTATTCCGCTATACTTGTAGATTGACAGCTAGAAAAGAGAGGTATTTTCCCTTCAAGAATGGCTTTTTCAGCGATATTATTTAATGCTTTTATATTGACGTCAAAGCTCTCCTTAAAATTCAAAAGCTCCCTATTTTGCCTTTGTTCCTCATTCAATATTACCTTTCTTTGCATTGCATCCCTTTCATCATCTGCACTACCTGGCGGATTAAATGCAGCCGGAATACTACTTCCTAGGCTCATAATTTGAAGCTGATTCTGTATATTTGAGGCATAATCTTTAGATTCGGGATTTGTTAGAGCTAGTTGGATTTTTCGTCTTGGTGCTAAGAGAAGCTTCTCTCGAACTTGAGTCGCAGCGCTGTTGAACGCATTGGTATCAATTTGCTTTAATGCGACCAAACTATCATCTATTTTTTTCAAATCAATACTATTGCTTATTAGATTGCTGGGGATTTTCAGAAGTGAGTCGACACAATCGTTTAGCTCTATAATCTTTTGCGCGCGCGCATCATTGTAAAGCTTATCAAAAAAATATGATAAACTATCTGAGAAACGCTTTTTACAGTCACTGACGTGGTTGTGTTGATGTAATTCAAAGTTAAGGGTATAGAGTCTTTCAACATGGTCAACAGCTTCAGTTAGGGAAACAATCGCTTTTGCATCAAAACCCCAATCATCTGTGACATAAAAGGTTGACCGAGTAAGGGGCTTGAGGTAAAACCTGTTATAACTTGAAAAGAGGACTCTTGGGAGTTCTGATTTTAGTTTTGAAAGAGCTGAATCAAATGCTAGTTGATGTTTAATGAGATGAGCGCCAAGGCACTTATCTAAAATGAGACGATTCGCATCACCGATTAACTTCTGTTTTATTTCAGAAAGAGACAACTGATTACCGAAATAAAACATCCGCTCTTTATTTGATTCCTCCTTATCTATCTCTCCGTTAAGAGTGATTATCTCATGAGGTGCTTGAAAGACATTAAGACCAACAGCTTGACGTATGTAATCTGAGCGAACCTGTCCTAATTCGTCGGTCAGCTCAACTAGGAGGACTGTATCTATGTGAGTGTTGATAAGATTTTCAAATTCGTCAGAGAGAAGATCCATTAATTCCTTGGTGTCTTCAAGGATTTTGTTACGCGTAATTCTCTGAACTTTTTTCTCTTCGTTCAGGATACCGCTTTCAAGGTCCTCGATTGTTTTGTCCAAATCTCTAAAAATATCACTGAATCGATCTTTAAAGGCTCTAAATCCTTTTAGCCTCTCCATTAGCACCTTTAGGTCCATACGCCGAGGGTCATTAATGGAGACTAGATCAGTTATCCTCTTGTAAGTATCTGTATAACTGTTTGATATTAACTCCCGAATTCTTTCGAGATGCTGTTGGCATTCATCTTTTTCAACGTAACGCAAGTAGGTTAGGAATCCAAATAGGCGGTTAGCTTCTTCGAAATCATCAGCCTTAATCAATGCATCAATTCCATTATAGACAGTCGTTGTAAGATTTCTTAATTGAATGATGCTTTGAGCATCAAGGGCTAAGGCAAAGAGCGGATCCTCAATTGCGATGGGGTGTAGGTTGATGATTCTGTGTAAGACAGGTTCTTTGTCGTCATTGTTTAAGGGGTTTATAAAGAGAATGTTATTTTGAATTACTTGCGTTTGCACATCATCTTCAGAAAAGCCTTTTTTTTCCGCTAATTTGATGTACGATTTTATAACACCCCTTGTAATTGGACCAAATTGAGATGGGTTGTCCATTTTTGTTATTCCGAAGACAACGGATTGAATGTTTTTGTTTAAATTGTTAAATGATCCAAAAACATCGCAAAGCCTTTCAAGGGAGTCATCTAATGGAGCTCTCTTTCCTTCGAAATGGCTTTTTTCTAAAATTAGAAGAATGCGCAAGCTTTTTGCGTTATTTGCTAGGTCGGCTAATACGGCTGAATTTGCGACTCTGACATGAAAGCCTCGATTATCCATTAGTCCAGGTGTGTCGCATATATAGTGATCATCAGAATGTAATCTTAAAATTTGGGGCAGAAGCGTTGTTGAGCCTTCATGATGGCCAATAAGGGGGGTATGCAAGTTGG
>JAJFMK010000009.1 GCA_021772215.1 Chlamydiota bacterium
GAATAGCAGCAAGGCATTGGAGCGTATTGGGGAAAAAAGCTTTGGCCCCCCAGCCATATAGCTGACTCACCTCTCCTTTTAATCTATCAGCAATCGGACCCTCTAACTTAAGAACTTTATTGGCTCTTAAGAGATAGGAGATGCGATATGTGGGTATAGGCATCGGCCGTCTCACCACGCCTTTTTCTTCACAAAGGGTCAAAAGGAGTGATTTGGCTGTTGTAACATTTCCCGGGAGAGCGGGGAAGCGGCCCATGTCGGGACAGCTTTGAATCAGCATCATCCATTTATTCTTCTCTTCCCCCTCTTCTAGGGTGATCAATCGATTGTGTATTTGCGGGAAGTAGCGAATCACCCAGTTGGGATCGCTCTCTAACATACAGCTGGTGAGGTCGATCGTTTTTCGATTGCTCGCCATCAGCCAAAGGGTCTCGGCAAACGCAGCCTTTGCCTCTTCATCGATCGAGACCACTGCCGGCTCGAGCTTTTCGACTTCAACGCGGCTTATATCAATCGACTGTACCTTCGCTTCCCGAAGAAGCGTAGTGAGCTCTTGGAGCTCAGAAAAGTCGAGGAGCCCCTCCCGTCTTTCCCCTTCCAAAAAGGTCTTTGCGATGTTGACAACCGTCTGTAGATAGGCTTTTCTCGCCTCCTCGTCTTGAACAGCCGCTTTGGGTGTGAGGCCGATATCCTTTTGGCGCTCCTTATGGATCGCCACGCTGAGACGAAAGGCGCTACCTTCTGGAGTTCTATCTTCCCAGGCGAGAATCTGATCGTAGAGGCGTGAAACCCCTTCATCTGTCGGATCAATGACAGCCACCTTATGCAGGTAGGCTTTCGCTGAGGTGAAATCTCGATGCGTAAAGAAGAGATAGGCTAAGTAGAGATTGGCCTCAGGCGAGCTCGACTCGAGATAGCCGCTCTCTTTGTTAACAGAGAACTCATATAGAGTCTGCGGCTCTTCGGGGATCTCAACGCGCCTGGTATCCCAAAGTCTCCCCTCCTCCACTTTTGATTGGTAGCCCTTCGCAGCGATCCAGACCTTCTCTTGACCCTCATTATGTTTTAAAAGCTGATAGGAGCTAAAGCCTTTGGGAAGGATCGGCCGCGGATTGAGAGTCCCCTTTACCACATCGACACTTTGGCCAGCCGCCTGAAGCGTCCAATCACTCTCATCAACGGGATGAAATTGATCATCTTCGACTTTAAAGGCCACCTCACGATGACCGAAACGTAAGTTGGTGTAGCTTACCTTAGTTAGACGCCCCTGATCTGCAAAGGCGTGAACAGATTCGATCGGACTGATCGATCCAAAAAGTGCACTTTTTTTCGGATCTTTGGCGATATTGATCAAGACAGACCCGTCGCTTAATGTGAACTGCTTCGTCTTCGGGTTGTAGCTGGCAAAATGTTGCTCACCTTCATAGACCTCAATCTGCCCCTCTGAATTGACAAAGAGATCCCTTTTACCGGCAACTGACTGAAGATTTTGGGGAGCCTTTTCTTCTGGAATGTAATCTAAGAGCTTCTCCTCGATCTTTTTTCGATAGGTGACCTCGCGATCGACAATAATCTCTCCCATATCCGATCGATAGCGGGTTGCCACCTCTTTTCCTCTTTTACAGTAGTCGATCTGCCAAAGCGTCTGATCGGCGCCGGGAAAGAACCGCTGAAACGTCTGACTACTTGCAATATGGCTCGGAAGCGTCACCGGCGCCTCATCTCCCTCGACGCTTCCGTTGAGAAGGTCACATGAGAGCTTTTTTCCACCTATCTCATAGTCAATGCGAGGGAAGTGACCCCTCATATTTTGGACCCCTTGCTCATGAAAATCGCTTAAGAGAGCTTCAGGATTGATCTCTTGCGCTGCGATAAAGGCAAGTTCTAAAAAATTTTCGATATTCTCCCTCTCTTTTGAGCCAAACTCCTGATCGGGAAGGGGAACTTTTCGGTAGTGAAGGTAGGCGGTGAAAATCTTATCAAGATTGGAGAGGTCTCCCATTTTGGCGTAATATGAGAGGATCTCTTTACCTAAGAGAGCCGCCTCTTTTGACTCAAGCCCTTCGAAGGAGACATCGGGAAGATCGCCTCTGAAGGCTTTTTGGAGTGCCACAGCTCCGCGAGCGCTCATTTTGACATTAGTCAGCACGCCCTTTAGCCGCTCAAAACCCGCAATATGATTTTTACTTAACTTCTGTATATAGTGCGATTGGCTCCACGAAGTGAATATCCCGACCTCTCTGGAAATCATTGTCTTTTCTTTTTCACGGGGGGTGAGGTCGAGTTCGTCCATCCTCTCTTCTAAGAGATTAAGGAGCGGCGCTGAATCTAAAAGTTTGGGGAAATCAATGAAGAGCTGCAGGAGAGCCTCCACCTGCGTGATCGGCTGATCAGCAGTGACGACCCTTAAAAAGGCGCGCGCCTGCAATGGACTAGTGATGCCATACTCTTGCCGCCACTCCTCTTTGACCGAAGGGTAGAAGTTCTCAAAGTCTTTTTCACAGCGAACGGTGTAAGTACACCCAAGTTTTCTATGCAAAGAGGGAATATTTGTTGGATGCCCTCTTTTAAGCAGCCACTTCGTTAAAGTAACCTTTATTGAAAGATCTACCGTTCCTTTAGGCCAATCACCCTTAGGAGCAACGGAATCGAGCTCTCGATTGCTATTCACTTTTTCTAAAAGAAGCGCATACCGCTCTCTTTGGGGAGAGTTGATTAGCTCGAAAGGCTCAGGAAGCCTAGCTAAAAAAAGATCTAATATATTTTGATAGTAGAGAGCCGAGGCTGTTGGATCTAACTGCTGGCGCGCCTCCTCCTCCTTTATCTTTGCCGCAACAACTGCGTTTTCAAAATCGTCAAAAGGCCTTTCAATGGCGTTGATCAGCTTAAGCAGCCCATCCTTAACTTTTCCTTTAGGAAGCGCTTCAACTTCTCGCTTTAAAACCTGTAGCTCCTCACCCCTTTGGATATTTCCCCCGTTCCAAACAGCCCGAATTGGCTGAACCATTTTGATAGACCAAGACTGATCATCTCGCGCAATCTCCAAAAACATCGGGGTAAAATTCTTTTGAGCCTCTTTAGCATAGTCTAGAGCCTCTTGCGCCTCGGCAACCCCCCTATTCGCACTCATGTAGTTGTCAACTTTTTGCTTTTGAGAACCGTAAGGATCCCCTTCCACCAAGTGAACCTGAAAGAGACGCGCCACGCCAAGCTTCACAAAAGCACGGGCAGCGTCGACCCTGGCACCATCAGGAGGAAGTTCGTCGTAATAGCCTAAGAGCCTATTTGAGAGCTGCCTTAGCTCATTTTTAGACATCTTCTGCTCGAAAAAGTCCACAGGGAGCTGTTCAAAGCAGCGTAAGATCAGAAGCGATTTTCGCTTCGGATCTTTCACCTGATCGATCATCTGAGCCATCTTTTCAAAATCGGCAATTGATGAGTAGGTGAGGGCCGACTCAGTAATAGGGACATAAGTTGACTTCGCTTTCTCCTTTGCTGATTCAAGCTCCCCAAGGTGAGTGGGGAGGTTTTCGACCACAAACAAAGCCGCCTCATTTGTCACTTCCGTAGAGACAGATACCGCTTCAATCTCACTTAAAGCGGTTCGGCACATCTCGTTAATAAGTAGAAGACCTCCAGAATCGAGCTTTAACTCCAACGCCTGCGCCTGCAGCTTTTTAACAGCCTGCACAAGCTCGGCTCGATAGTCGGGATTTGTGATCCACTTTTTGCTATGTTTAATCACATCTTGAAGGGCGCTGAGCTCATTTCGTAGAGAGAATAGGTTCGCTCCCTCACCAAGATGGGCTTTAACGAAGAGTAGCGTGGCGTGGAAAGCGCCCTCTCTGCCAACTGTTGCCACCACTCCTGCAGCCTTTAGGCTCTTGAGCTGTTCTGTTAGGGGGTTTAAAGTCTCTTCAATATCCTCTACTCCTGTCAACTTAGCCACCTTCTTCTCAATAATTCCCGGCTTTTGAGGGCGCGTAAAGGAGAGGCGATGGAGAAGGGCGATGTGAGCGATCAGCTCACCTTCCGTTAAATTTTGGATCGAATCACCTTGAAGCGTCGCCAGGAAGAGCTTTTGAAGCTTTCTGTCAGCTAAACAGAAGGTCAGATTGTACCGATCGCCAAATCTCTCTATTCTCACAGGGAACTGATGCCGTCTCCCTTCATGGAAGAGAGCAAAGGGAAGAAGGGTCTGTTCTTGATCTTTTAGAGCTGTGATGGATTCTTTGACCTTCGCCTCATATTTGGCTAGCCGTTTTTTATCTTTGCCGACAGCTTTAAAATCTTTGAGACGCCTCTGAAGTTGAGTGAGCTCTTTTGGCGCTTCTGTTTTTTCTCTTTCCAACATCTTTTTCGCTAAAGAGAGCGAGGTGGTCAAATCGAGCGGCTCATCGACAGGGGTGCCCTGCAGCTCCTCTAAGAGGTCAATCTCCCACTTTTCCGCTTTGGGCTCTTTACCAAATAAAAAAATGTAGAGGCGCTGAATGGGATTAAATTTGACACTCAAAAACTTTTGATAGAGCTTGTCACTTAAAGAGAGGCGCGAGCGCAAATTGAGAGAGCTCTCAATATGGAAGGTCTGCTTGGCTCGAAGAATGCTCTCGACGGGAACATCAGCCCCACCAACTCGAATAGCCCCATCTTCAAAAGTGACATTTGATTCTTTAACCAAAGAAAGCGAAGCTAACTTGCCAACGATCTCATCGAGATTTTTCCCGCCGCTGATTTGACTTAGGTGATCGAGCGCCCCTTGCGAAATGTGGAGATATCGCTTACTGCCATCATCGGATCGAAATGTAAAGTCGTAATTGGACACCCCTTATCACCCCTTAGGTCCATTATACTATTATTTTGATCTACTGGACAAGGGTCTCCATATCTGCCAGATTACCATGGAGATACTGGCGGAGGTTGTGGCGAAAGAGGAGGTAGGCCAGGTCGCCTGTAGCTTTAGGGTAGCTGGAGATATTGGGGGTCATAAGGAAGCGGGGATTGCTCTTGTGGGGTTGAAAGAGGGCCTGCAGATGTGGGTCATCACTATCGAGAAAAATCCCTCTAACTCTCTCTCTTTTAATGAGATCAATAAGCGCCTCACTATTGAGCCTATCAGGTGTGCAGAAGAGCAGAAGTATCGCCTCATCCTTGATAAGGGAGAGCTCACCTGCGCCGAGAACAAATTCCACTTCACACTCGTGACGACAGCAAATAGATATCACATCGGCACCTGACAGAAGAGAGTGAATCTCGTTGGGTGTGAAAACCTTATGACAGTTAGGACTGAATGTGCCGTGCGGATCAACGCCATAGACTGTAAAGCCTAAGAGCTTGGCGCACTTGGCCGCTGCCTCTCCCTCCTCATCGAGACCAAGCTGCAGCCAGATGCTCCCTTTGGGACTCTGAATACCCTTTAATAGCTCCTCACTGTTACCAATGCCCTCTTTCCAAAAACAGAGATTTTTAGCAAAGGCGAAGTAGGCCGCGGCGGCACATTCCGCCACCTGAGCGCCATACATCTCCTCCGTAACGGTGACTAAGACACTCTCTCTTAAGTTGATAGCCGTTTTACAAAGACAACTCTGGTTATCTGTTGGTAGATGGACCCAGCGAAGCTGCGGCGCCAGCTTTAGCTCCTCCGTTGAAAGCTCATCGCCAAAGATAATCTCTAAATCTTCCCAATCACGTTGATGAGACATTTGCGTCACAAAACGAAGATGGGGAAACTCTTTTTTTAATTGATCGAATTCTTGAGGGGCAATGGGGGATCGAAGATAAACAGTTGGCATCAACTCCTACCTTTATTCCCTTTTTGATTTGATTTCAAACAGCAAATACTCTATATTAGGGCCCTATCTATCTATTTAAGGAGAGAAAAATGTCAGAAGGATACGCCATCATTGAGACTGGCGGCAAGCAGTATCGTGTCAAAGAGGGCGACGTCATTGAAGTTGAGTTGCTAGGACAAGAAGCTGGAACTGCTGTCGTCTTTGATCAGGTGCTCTTCGTTGAAAGTAATAAGGGTCCTCTCGTTGGCGCCCCTCATGTAAAGGGATATAGCGTCAAAGGTGAGCTTCTTGGAACCTCCAAGGGCCCTAAAACCGACGGAGTCAAATATAAGCGCCGCAAGCAGTTCTATCGCCACTTCGGTCACCGCCAGCACTATTCACAGGTGAAGGTGAGCAAAATTGTGGCCCCACGCGCAAAAAAGGCTGCCTCTAAAGAAGAAACGGCAGCTGAAGAAAAAGGAGAGTAGAGAATGGCACATAAGAAAGGACAGGGATCAACCAGAAACGGACGCGACTCCAACTCTCAGCGCCTCGGCCTCAAAGTGGGCAATGGCCAGCTTGTTACTGCCGGCTCTATTCTCGTGCGTCAGCGCGGAACGAAATGGCATCCTGGAAAGAATGTAAGAAGAGCTAAAGATGATTCGCTCTTCGCTCTGCACGAAGGTGTTGTTAATTTTAAGAAGACGCATAAAACAGTCGTCTCTATTGTAACGGAGGCTTAAGCCTCCTTTTTTACTATGTTTACAGATCGGGTTGTGGTGTCACTTCGTGCTGGGAAGGGGGGAAACGGCGTCGTCGCTTGGCGCCGTGAAAAATATATCCCTAAAGGGGGACCTACCGGCGGCAACGGCGGCTTTGGCGGCTCCGTCATCATAGAGAGCTGCGACCAAATCCCCTCCCTCGATTATTATCGCAACAGACGTCTGATGAAAGCTGAAAATGGGGCTCAAGGCGGTCCCAACCAGCGCCAAGGACGGCGCGGCCAACCTCTCATCCTCAAAGTACCTCTAGGAACCCTCGTCAAAGATCGTGAGACCAACGAAATTCTCCATGACTTCGAAATAAGTGGCGAGCGCTTTGAAATCTGCAAAGGGGGCAAAGGCGGCCTCGGAAATGCTTTCTTTAAATCATCGACAAACCAGGCGCCCAATAAGTGTACCCCTGGCAAACCTGGCCAAGAGCATGAAGTAGAGCTGGAGCTGAAGCTGATCGCCGATGTGGGACTGGTCGGCTTCCCCAACGCCGGAAAATCGACCCTCATCAACACTCTCGCGCGCGGCCGCGCTAAAGTGGGCGCCTACCCCTTCACCACACTCTTCCCCAACCTCGGCTTCATCGAAAAGCCCAACCTCGATCGCATCTGGCTCGCCGATATTCCTGGAATCATCAAAGGTGCCAGCGCAGACCGCGGCCTAGGCCTAGAATTTTTACGCCACATCGAAAGAACTAAGCTGATCCTCTATCTTCTCGACGCCTCCGGCATCGATGGCCGCAATCCGGCCGATGATTTTGAGGTGCTCCGTAGCGAGCTCTCCAGCTACTCCGACGAAATCAAAAATCGTCCCTTCCTCGTCGTCCTCAATAAGATCGACGACGATGCCAGCAAAGAGCATATCGAAGCGTTCTTCACCCGCTTTCCTCAACTCAAAGGTGAAGCTCTTCAAATCAGCGCTATCATCGAAGAGGGCTTTGAAGAGTTGAAATCCACCCTCTGTAAAATTCTCTAACTTTTTTATAAAATCGCATTCCTGTAAACTGCAAAAAAAGCGAGGTGTGATTTTATGGATGCGATGGCAAGTTTTGGATTGATTGGTTTGGCAGTGATGGGGCAAAACTTAGCCCTCAACATCCAAGATCACGACTATAAGGTGGCGGTCTTTAACCGCACCACGAGTAAAGTGGACGCCTTTTTAGAGGGTCCTGCCAAAAATAGCGGTATCATCGGAACTCACTCTATTGAAGAGCTTGTTGCTAAAGTTGAAAGACCGCGCAAGATCATGATGATGGTCAAGGCGGGCGCTCCTGTCGATGAGCTGATCGGCGAAATCCTTCCCCACCTCGATGAGGGCGATATTTTAATCGATGGCGGCAACAGCCTCTACACAGACACCAACCGCCGCACCGAAGATTTAGCTAAAAAGGGTATCCTCTACATCGGCGTCGGCATCTCCGGCGGTGAAGAGGGCGCCAGGCATGGCCCCTCGATGATGCCAGGAGGCAACCCCGACGCCTGGCCTACTGTGAAACCAATCTTCCAGGCGATCGCTGCCAAAGCTGACAACGGCGAGCCCTGCTGCGACTGGGTCGGTATCGGCGGCGCCGGACACTTCG
>JAJFMK010000081.1 GCA_021772215.1 Chlamydiota bacterium
ACGAGAGTGACGTCGGCAACGAGCTCAACAAGGAGATGAAACTCTCCTACCCGATTGAAACCTTAAAAGCGAACGGAAATGAGAATTTGCGCGCCTCGACAGAGGATACGCTTAAGAAGTGGTTAGAGGTTACAACCCCTAAAGAGGGATCGGTTCTTACCATCTCAAATCCCCTCTTTGTCCATCTGCAGCATTTGATCGCTCAAAGAGTGCTTCCAAAGACTCTCTTCCTAGAATCAGCTGCCCCCGGTATCACGCGAGAGCAGGCGGAAAAGAGCGGTTACTTCAACAGCACGCTCATGCTCGATTCGCTGGCGAAGATGCTCTATAATCTCGAGCTGCAAGACCAAGAGCCACTCCGCCACCAAGACCTGCGATAAAGGAGTAGGGACCACAGTGATCGATGTGGGACCATTTCACCGCCAAGTCGGCTGCAAAAGCCACCTCATAGGGAACCTCTGCTCCCGCAATCTGACGCAAAAGGCCCTGTCCGCAGATCAGAGGGCTAAAGTCGACAAGAGGATCTGACTTCAGTTTTGGATCGAGAAGAGCCCAAGCAAAGCCGAGGATAAACGCGGCTGCGGTCCTTTTCCAGGAGACATAAGCGGCAAATAGACAGAGCGCGACACTTGAGACCTTCTCAACGAGTTTAAACGTCTCTTTCTCGAAAAAACGCCTCATTTCGTGGCTATCGTGGCAACCCTGGGTTGCTGGTGCGCATCCTGTCATCTGTAAAATCTCCTGTTGTACTCTATTAGGGAATGGAGACATAATACCACCTCAAAACAGTTTATGAATACTATAATTATTATTCCTGCCAGATACGGCTCTACAAGATTTCCCGGCAAACCTTTAAAAAAAATATTAGGCAAGAGCATGCTCTGTCGAGTTTTTGAGACAGCGAAAGGGATCTGTGAAACGGTCGTCGCCACTGAAGATGAGCGCATTGCTGAGCACTGCAAAGAGATCGGCGCCCCTTGCGTAATGACCTCGACAGATTGCCCCTCCGGTACAGATCGCGTCTATGAAGCTCTGACTAAACTGAATCGGCCTTTCGACTTTGTGATCAACCTCCAAGGCGATGCCCCTCTAACTCCACCTAGCTTTATCAAAAAATTGATCGAAACAAAGATGAGTCACCCGGAAGCTGAGGTGATCACTCCTGTCGTTCAGCTCTCCTTTAGCGAACTCGATGAGCTGAGGGAGAGAAAGAAAAGCACTCCCTTTAGCGGTACAACGGCCATTGTAAAAGGTAATCAGGCACTCTGGTTTTCCAAAAACATCATACCAGCGATTCGTAAAGAAAATCGAGAATCCCCTCTTTCCCCCGTCTTTCAACATATCGGCCTCTACGGCTATACCCCAAAAGCACTTCAACGCTTTGTTGATCTGAAAGAGTCTCATTATGAACAGCTTGAAGGACTCGAACAGCTGCGTTTCTTAGAAAACGCAATTCCCATTTTTACTACGTCAGTTACGATGAGCCACTTAAGCCACGGCGTCGATAGCCCAGAAGATATTGGGCGGATCGAGGATGTTATATCTCACTTATAATCAATAGATTAACCCGTTATCCTCTCTATGATATAATAGAGGTAACAGGGGGTGGGGGCATGGTGGGACCTATCCACAGCTGGTTAATCGGCGAACAACCTGATCAAGAGCAAGTTAGCAACAACCTCTCAGATACCGTTAACAAGTTATTTGAAAGTCAACAACTTGTATCTGAACTCTCTTCTGTCGACAGATATCTATTCCTTGGGCGGATCAAACAATCTTGGCATCCCGATGAGGGCGATCAACTGATCCGATTGCTTCACGGAGAACAGTTTGGAGAAGAGACCAACAAAGTAGAGAGGATTTGTGGCAGGCTTGGAGAGAACTTAGACTCAAAACAAGCCTTTCTTGAGCTAGGTCACTTTCTCAATCTTGCAGCAGAAAAGGTCGAAGAGGTCTACGATCAATATGGGGAAGAGGGCTCCAGCAGAGCCTTAGCCGCCCTCTACCCAGTAGCCGTTGATACACAAAATGCAAAGGCAATACGCTGGCTTCTCTACCACCTAAAAGAGGAGCTGATCGAACAGCTCTGTAGCTCAAATCCTCCTCGTCTCAAGAGTCAGCACAAAAGGGTGCGGCTCGCTCCCGAAGTAGAGAGTGACCCTCTTCAAATCGAATCGCTCTCAAACGATTGCTTCGATGCCCTCACGTACCCAGATGATGAAGGAAACACACTGCTCCACTACGCCGTCACAAAGGGAAATGATCCTCTGATTCGCGCCATAATAAAGAGATGTGGCCCGGAACAGGTACAGTTGAAGCGTCTTCTCTATCCGAACAAAAAATCGATGTCTCCTATCCATTTTTCCATTTTAACTAACAACAAAAGATGCGTCGAGACCCTCTTCGAATGCCTCCCTGCGCAAATTTGGGCTTATTCTGTTAATCCACAATGGTGTACGCCCATACTCTTTGCCATTGAACTGGGAAATCGTGAGATTGCTGAATTTCTCCTTACTAACTTTCATCCAGATTTCTCCTTAGCTGGGCTTGATACTGAGAAGCTCTTAGCTTTCATTGCAGCTTATGGTCAAGCAGACCTTGTTAATCTCGCAGTCGAAAAAATGAGAGAGAGAGGCGTCACAGATAACCTATTAAGTACCCTTATGAGTTCATCTCTATACAACGCTACAGAGTATGGCCAAGCCGGCGTGATTGAAAAGCTCTTAGATCTCATTTCAGAAGATGACGTAATCAATTATATGCAGCTAAACTTTTTAGTTTTGACCCCTCTTCAGACCGCTCTTATGCAACAACATAGATGGGCTGCTGCCACATTGATCCAAAAATGTCCCGTCAATCTACTTCTACAAACAAACCCCCTCCACCACATCGCTACGTATGGAGACACCGATCTCTTAAACCAGCTCTTTTCAAGACTCTCTCAAGAGACAAAAGATAAGCTGCTAATGGAAGAGGTTGACGGGTGCCTTCCGATCGATTTTACATCCATGTTCGGAAAGGGAGATATGGCGCTTGCGATGTTTAAAGGATTGAGCTTTTCACAAAAAAAGATCACCCTGTTTAGACCTTTTAGAGGTTGTTCTCTCCTCTTTTTAGCAACTCAAACGGGTTTTACGCTCTTAGTAGCGGAGCTTCTCAAGTTTCAAAGAGGTTTAACTAGCGAAGAGAAGGAAAAGTTTTGGGAAAAAGATGTTATCGGCAACAGCCCCCTCTTTTATATTTTTAATTCAGGATCCATTGAAATGGTTGAACAGACGGTCAGAAAATTTAAAGAGAACGAACTTCTTGAACTAGCTGCCCCCAATATTGAGGGATCTACACCCCTTCTATACTGTCTAAACAAGTACCAAGTTGAAGACTTAGACAAACTCTTTAAATTACTTAGACAACAGGGCTACACACGGTTTGAAAAACATCTCATTCGGCAAAACAAAAGAGGTAGAACTCTTCTCCATGAGGCCGCTCAACAGAGCCGTCCCGACTTGGTTGAATATCTCTTAAAAAGCCGATGGAAAAAGCAACTATTGCAGCCAGACTTCCAACAGATCTCTGCCCTCTTCGTAGCTACAGAAGCTTCACAAAACCAAAAAGAGCTGATTGACGCCCTCCGAAATAACACAAGTGCCTTAGAGTGGAAGAGGCAGATGGACCAAGCAGCAATAGGCATTAATTCCCTCCAAAGGAGCTTTGTGCTGGGCAATACTCCTTTTGCTTCCCATCTTTGGGCAATTCTGAATGATTCTGAACGAGTCTCTGGACTCCAAGCAGGTGGCCTTGAACAGATAGCTTTTCAATATGCCTGCAGACACCTGATGCTAGATTTAGCAGAAGATATCTGCAGAGTTGCTGCAAAAGAGCCCTCTCTCATCCTAAACTGCTACAACCAGACAGGCAATGATGCTCTTTCTCTTGCCACCTCAAACAATAATCTTAAGCCAATTCTCGAAAAGGGAAGTGATCGGCTCATTACCCTCTTCTTTGGCCTGGAAAAGAAAAAAAACTTGGCCTACAAGGAGCTCCTTTTGAAGTTCCCTCAATTCCTAGATAATTTAAAAGTTGTGTCAGCACTTCTAGCAGTTCCAACTCACAGACATCAAGAGCTCTTAAACAAAATTGACGATCGCAACACCATTGAAGAATATCTGTTGTGCAACAAGGTCATAGCTACAGCCCTCATACCCGAGGGGACAGAGTTTGATGTTAACCCTTTAACCTATATTTTAAATCTCTTTGAGCAGGGAGAATCTTCAGAGCGCCTACAGCTAATTGGATATTGGGATGAGCTGATGGATAAGGCGAGTCATAGCAGATTTTTGATGGAGCCACTCAATACCTTGCTTGGACAGGTTAGTCACGCTTTTAACGATTCTGAAGCTGAAATCGTGCATTTCAAAAGACACCTTATCTCTACCGCATTGGGTCACATAGGATTACTTAACTCTCCCTACAATGTCCATCGAGCCTTAATAGAGATGCGCGAAAAGGAGATCTCTCACAGCCTTCCCATCAAAGGAGCAGAAATTGTAACTAACAATCTTATCCCCTATTCAGACATCGACCGCTCCGCCCTGCCGCAACATATAGATTACGATACCCTTATGGAGATGGTGGAAAACTTCGAAGAGCGTTACCGATCGATGGATGAAGAAGAAAAGGTAGCTATCTCTACCTATATCGAAACCCACATTGTCGGAAAAACTGAGCCCCCTCAGGAGCCCATTGATATCGACAGCTATGAGCTCTTTCATCAAGTTACGAATGACCTGTGGTTTAGCGATCTTTTAGAGCCACAACAGCTCGAAGAAGAGACACTTAATCCAAGCGCAGTGCAGCTACGTCTTGCAATTGACTATATATCTAAAGAGGAGCAGACGACTTCGGAAGGGCCACTTCTTTCACCTCAAGAGGAGGCACTTTTAGGCTTTCTCCAGCAGGTAACGCTCTGTGAAGGGGGAAAGACTGAAGGGCTCTCCATCTACAGCTCTATGATCCCCAGTCGATACAAAAGGCCCAACCTAAATCCTCAAATGCCCACAAAAGCCCTCTTAAAAGAGTATCTATCCTCCGAGGTCTTATCCACCTTGCGCTCTAGAGAGTTTATCCTTGCTGCAAGCGACAATGAGTTAGTCGAAAACGATACAATACACGCCTTTTTATACCTAAAACAGCTCCTATTCTTAACGGAACGCGTCGAGTTTGACATCTATTCAAGCAACATATCTTTTAAGCTTATAAACAAATCTCTAGATGAGATCCAGACTCTCTTTAAAGAGAGATTTAATTTTAATACCGCTAAAAAGCGTATCATTGGAAAGCTTAACGATAGAGATTGGAATAGCAAAGAAAATCTGTCTCTGTTCAATGAGATTAATACACAGGTAGGAACCTTGAGTCAAGAGCTCTGGGATTTGAACGAGGAAGACAGCTCCATTAAAGGGTTAAAGGAGGAGGCTGTTGTACCACTCCTTGAAAAGTTTCAGCTAATTAAGTTATAATTCTTCGTTATGCAATGCCCCTGCCATAGCGAGAAAGAGTATTCAAGCTGCTGTGAGCCGCTCCATAACGGAAAGGCTGCAAAGAGCGGCGAAGAGCTGATGCGTTCACGTTTCTGTGCCTACTCTCTTGGCCTGCTCGACTACCTAATGGATACAACCCACCCCGCCAACATTCAGTATCGCCTTGACCGCTTCAACTGGCGCCGTAACAAGAAAAAATTTAGTGAAGAGAACAAGTTTGTTGACCTCAAAATTCATGAGGCGATTCAAATGGGCCCCCTTTTTCTAGTCTCTTTCACAGCCACTCTTGAACAGGGTGATCAGACCTTTAGCTTCACAGAAGAGAGCCTTTTCCAAGAACATCACGGCCGTCTCTGCTATCTCAGTGGCAAGATGCTTGAGGGTTTCACAAAGCGTGAGCGACACCCCATCCTTCCTCTTACCTACTTTGGCGATCCCATCTTACAGACGAAAGCCAACCCAATCGAAGAGATTAACGATGAGATCATCCAGCTCGCCCACTCGATGGTCGAAACAATGGAGCACTATGAAGGGGTCGGCATTGCAGCGCCGCAAGTGGGACAATCCTATCGACTCTTCGTCATCCGTCACCTCGGTGAAGA